>JAKLEF010000055.1 GCA_022703195.1 Candidatus Fermentibacterota bacterium
AGTGTCGGCGAGTTGCCCGTATCGAACCCGGGGAGCATGACGCCACCGCGCTCGCCCGCCAGGATCCAGCCCGGGTTCCCGGTCTTGAGTGCCCGCGCCTCCTCCACCGATCCGGCGGGGACGATCGAGTCGGCGCCCTTCTCCAGGGCCAGGCACGCGAATGTGCCTGCCCTGAAGACGTCTATGACCACACAGAGGCCGCCGGCCCCGTCAGCGCCATCCAGGAGGGACAGGCGCCTCACGGCCGGCGCCCCGGGGCGCCTCATCGCTGGCTCAGGACCGACAGCACCTCGTCTATGTCGGGGAGCTCGGGGATCTCGTAAATGCGTGACCAGATCAGGCTGCCGTTCTCGTCCAGCAGGAGGTTGGCCCTCTCGGAGAAACCCTCCTTCCCGCGAAGGAGCCCCAGCTTCCCGGCGACTCCGCCGTGCGGCCAGAAGTCGGAAAGGATCCGGAGGTTCTTGAGGCCCATCTCCCTTGACCACGCATGCTTGGCCGGCCATGCATCGACGCTGATCCCGACCGGGGTGGTGTTCATGGACTCGAACCGGTAGTATGCGTCCTCGAGGGACTGCATCTGCCTCGTGCACACAGGGGTGAAGGCCAGGGGGTGGAAGGAGAGGAGCACCTTCCTGCCCATCAGCTCCGAGAGTGAGAACTCGACGTTGTGCTGGTCCCTGAGCACGAAATCCATCACGGTGTCGCCCTCGGATAGCAGCATGAACCGACCTCCCGCCTTCTGCGCGGCCAGGGCCGCTTCTATCTGGCTCCTGAGGGTCTGCTCGCCCGCGGGATCGTATCCGCGCGAGGAGTAGACCACGCTGCCGTCCATCCCTATCACGTAGAACGTGGGGATCCCGGTGACCAGATAGGCCTCGGCCACCTCGTCGCCGCCGATCACTATCGGATAGGTGTACCCGTTCTCGGCCATGAACGCCGCCGGATCGCCGTCCTCCCACACGTTCACGCCGATTATCCTCACCGGCCTGCCCTCGAATTCCTCGTAGAGGGCCTGGATGCCGGGCATGGCGCTGGCGCACGGCCCGCACCACGTCGCCCAGAAGTCCAGTACAACGACGTTCCCGGCCAGATCGGAGAGGGTCATCAGCTCACCGTCGGGGGTTTCGAGGGTCCAGTCGGGAGCCTGGGATCCGTTGCCGAGGACGCTGCTGTAGTCCTCGGTCTGTATGCCGTCGGGGATGTCGGCGAGCCTGTAGGCCTCGGGGCCGGGAGCGGGGTCGAGGACCGCGAGATTCGCGATCTCGAGGATCTGGGCGCCTGTCATGTCCTCTTCGGAGGCGAAGCGCTCGACCCTCCTCGGGAGATGGTCATCCCTTCCTATGAACCAGCGCGCGCTCTCGATGCCGTCCTGGTAGACCACGAAGACCACGTCGCAGGGAACGCCGCCGACCGAGTCGACCCGCTCCCATGCGATGCTGTCGGCCTCGATCTCGGAGGTGAAGGGCTCATCCACCACGTACTCGATCATCAGGCCGTAGAAGGCGAATTCCAGAAGATCAGTGGCACCGGCCTCCAGGGAGCCCCGGGAGAGCAGAAGGGCTGATCTGTCGAGCACCCAGGCGCTGTCGCCGTCGGAAGCTATCGTCAGGGAGGGCAGGATGTCGCCGGTATCGAGGGTGTCGGCGTCGAATTCAACCCTGAGGAGCGGGAAGTCTCCGTCTGCGGTCCTGCCGGCCATGATCGTGCCCGTGAAGGGCGGGATCATCTCCTCGAGATCTCCCGACCCGGAGAGCATGAAGTCGTATTCCACGGCCATCACCTGCGCCGCAGCCGAGTCGGCGGCCCTCATCAGAGAAACTGGATCGGGCGATGCCGGTACGGGTGCCGGTCCGCATGCGATCAGCAGAGGAACGAGCACAACTGGCGCCAGTGCAGCGACGGTTCTCATGGCGGGCCTTCCTAGAGGGTCGATAAAAAGGGGTGCGGCCGGCGGCAGCCGGCCGCACCCGCCGGATCCTATCTCAGGACTGTGAACAGGGCCGTGTCGGACGATCCGCCGGACGAGGCCTCCAGGACGAAGACGCCGGCTGGCAGAGCCGAGACGTCGATGGAGAACGACGTGCCCTCGCCCGCGAGGTTGCCGCGGAGAGCCACCCTGCCCGAGATGTCGTACACGGAGTAGGACGGCCCGGCGAGGCTGCCCGATACTCCGAAGGTGACGAGACCGGTCGAGGGGTTGGGGCCGACGCCGGTGATGACGAACGAACCGGGCACGGAGCCCGAGCCTTCATCCTCGATGCCGTAGCCGCCCAGGGGCTCGGCGAAGTAGGCCGCGGCGGCGATCGCTCCCCTGGCGCAATCCGTTCCGAACGGGAAGTACGACATGTAGTTGGCCAGGATGTCGCTGGTCTGGTGGTAGTAGGGGTTGGCGTCGAACGCGTTCTCGATGCCCAGGATCGCAGGGTAGCCCTGGTCCCAGAACGACGAATGGTCGCTGTAGGTGGTGCCGGGGCTGTACTCGGTGATGACGTCGAGGGCGGGCACGTACGTGTCGCAGATGGCGTCGAAGGCAAGCGCCAGCCCGTTGGACGAGGTGTTGTACGGCACCCACATCGAGGCGTCGCCCGCGGGCCCGTACAGGATCATGTCGAAGTTCAGGACTGCGATGATGTCCTCGTCCGCCGAGGCGCACTGGTCGGCGTAGTAGGCGCTTCCGTAGAGCCCCTGTTCCTCGCCGCCGAAGCAGACGAACCTGACTGTGTTGGCGAAATAGAAGCCGGACATCGCCCTGGCCGCCTCGACCACCGCGGCCGAACCGCTGGCGTTGTCGTCGGCCCCCGGAGCGTTGGTGGTGGCCTGCGGCGAGGTGGAGTCGAGATGCCCGCAGATGATCACTATCTTCGTCGAATCCTCGATGCCCTGGATCTCTCCGATCACGTTCTCGCAGTCGTACGAGCCCATGTCGAAGTACTGCAGCTCGGCCGGGATTCCGTAGTCGTCGAGCCTGTCCTGGACGTACAGGGCGGCGGTGTCGTAGCCGTCGGTGCTGGAATACCGGGTAAGGTAGTCCTGCATGTCCTGGATGGTGGTCTGGAAGCTCGTCTCGTCTACGATCGACACGATGTCGGCAACGAAGTCGTCCATCCCCCCGTCTCGGGCGGGCATGTACAGGTCCACAGGCTCCCGGAGCACCGTTTCACGAAGGGGCTGCACGAGCCTGATCCCGGGCAGGGCGGGAAGGGATGCGGGGGATGTGGAGAGTTCCACGACCGTCACATCGCCGTTCTGGTAGAGCGGAGTCCCGATGCCGACGGCGGAGACGGCACCCTGCGGCGAAGCGGCATGTACGACCGCGTAGTCACCAGGATCGCGGAAGGATGGATCGAGCAGGGTTGCGAATCTGAGGTCAGCAGCGCCTTCCGGGGCGCCCGAGCAGAGTGCCCAGCCATCGGCGACGTAATAGAAGTCGAAGTCCGAGGTCCACTCCTGGGCGTAGAGGTCTCCCGTCCCGGTTTCCATGACGTAGAGGGCATCCGCCGATGCGACGGCGGAAGCGGCGAACAGGGCCAACATCAGTCTGGGCATTCATCGACTCCTGTCTATGCGGGATGATTGATGCCGACGGTGCCGGTATGATAATTTCCCGGAGCCACCTTCACAAGAAAACTACTCCGTTCATGCAGGTGCGGTTCCCGGACTGGCTGCCGCCCCTTCCGAGCGGATATCTTCGGCAATCCTGCAGGAAGGAGGCTTCGGTGAGCAGATTCCGGCTGGTTCCGACAGCCCTTGTTGTTCTCGCAGCAGCATGCGGCGGCAGATCCGAGCTCCGCGTCACCAACGACCTGGGCTCCTATGACATATGCGCGGTGTACGCATTCCCCGACTCGTCGCTGAAGAGGGGCCAGAACCTCCTGGAGGGCAGGATACAGCCCGGCGAGGTCGTGACTTTCGAGATGGCCCGCGGGACGTACAACGTCATCGTCGTCGACGAGGACGACGACTCGTACGACTATCCCGGCCTGCCGCTGGACGAGAACGGGCACGACCTGCTGGTCAAGCTCGAGGACTTCAACATGGGCCATGTCCACTCGGGCGAAGGAACCCTCCCGATCACCATCGAGAACGGCCTAGGCTCGATCACGATCTACTTCGCCTACGCCTCGCTGACCACTTCGGGATGGGGCGAGGACATGCTTCGCACCACCGTGCTCGTACCGGGCGAGGAACTGACGATCTGGGTGATGCCCGGGAACTGGAACGTCAGGCTCGAGGACGAGTACGGCGAGGCCTACGTACTGACCGGCATCGAACTGGGCGGCGGCACCGACGGCTATTCGCACGTCCTGACGATGGCGGACAGGGAGATCTGAGGCGGCGAACAGCGGCCGGAGGGAGGGCCGGGATGCATCTGTCCAGCTTCTTCGTCGAAGGCATCGCCCATCGATCCTATCTCCTGGGTGGAGACAGGAGCTGCGCGATCGTCGATCCTTCTCGTGACGTGGGCATCTACATCGAGGCAGCCGCGAAACTCGGGCTCAGGATCACTCACATCCTCGAAACGCATCTGCACGCCGACTTCATCTCGGGCCACATGGACCTGGCCGCGGCGACAGGGGCGAAGATCGTGGCGCCGGCCGCCGCCCGCTGCGGATTCGACCACACCCCTGTCGCAGAAGGCGACACCGTTCAGATCGACAGGCTCAGCATCTCCGTGCTCGACACCCCCGGCCACACGCCCGAGCATGTCTCCTACGTCGTCACCGACCTGTCCAGGGGCGCGGAGCCCTCGGCGGTCTTCACAGGAGACACCATCTTCGCAGGCGACACGGGACGTCCCGACATATTCCCCGACAGGGCATCCGAACTGACCGCGAAGCTCTACGAAAGCATCCGCAGGCTCATGGCGCTGCCTGACGGCTGCCTCGTGCTCCCGGCGCACGGAGCGGGCTCCCTCTGCGGCAGGTCGATAGGAACCATGCCCTTGACGACGATAGGCTACGAGAAGGCGTCGAATCCCGTCCTCTCGATGGATGCGGGAGGCTTCGCGGCGGAGCTCGCGAAGGCCGGCCCGCCCGTCCCCGACCATTTCCTCAGGTGCGGGCCGGTGAACGCCGCAGGTCCGGCCCTGCTGTCGGACCTCCCTCCGGCCCCTCAGCTGGGTTCCGACGACTTCGCCTCGAGGATCGAGGCCGGGGCAATCGTGGTCGACACGAGGAGCTACGATGCCTTCGGAGGCATGCATGTCCCGGGCTCCCTGTCGATTGACCTGGACGGCAACTTCTCGACGATGGCGGGATGGGTGGTGCCTCATTCGCGGAGCATCCTGGTCGTGGCCCAGCCCGGTCGGGCCGGGGAGGCACTCGCCTGCCTCAGGAGAGTCGGTCTCGACACCGTGGCCGGCACCCTGGCCGGCGGGATGTTCGCCTGGGCCCGCTCGGGCAAGCCTGTCAGCAGGGTCTACCAGGTCTCCCCCGGCGAGCTCGGCGCCATACTCGACGGCGGCGACGGCTGGAGACTGGTGGATGTCCGATCTCCCGCGGAGTACGCGGCCTTCCACCTGAAGGAGGCGGTCAACATCCCCGTGGCCGACCTCAGGACGAGGTCCCGCGAACTCGTCCCGACCACGCCGACCCTCGTGATGTGCGGCTCGGGCCGCCGTTCGATCCTCGGAGCGAGCATGCTCCTGCGAGGCGGTCTCAAGACGGTGTTCAACCTCGCGGGCGGGCTGCCGGCGGCCGTCAGGAGCATGAAGAGGCTCGACGGCTTGTTCGAAGGGGATCCCAAGAACCTCGTTTCGGGGTGACAGGCCGGGGCATCGGCGGATCCTGGTCCTCCCGGCCGCGATTGTCCCGAACCGGTGCGGGTCTATATTCCGATTCCGTGTCCGATGGCTCGGTGCGTTCAACCGGAGGGGCGTCGATGCTGATCAACTACGTCGCGATAGGGCTCTATACCGCCGTGATCGTCGTCATCGGCGTCATGGGCATGAGGAAGACCAGGTCGTTCGACGACTTCCTCCTGGGCGGGGGCAAGGTCGGCCCCTGGATGACAGCATTGTCATACGGCACGGCATACTTCTCCGCAGTGCTCTTCATCGGCTTCGCCGGCAAGATCGGGTGGGGCTTCGGCCTCTCGGCCCTCTGGGTGGCCGTCGGAAACACCCTGGTCGGCACGCTGCTCGTCTGGCTCCTTCTCGGGAACCGCATCAAGGAGACCACCACGGCCCTGGGAGTCAGGACGATGCCGGAGTACCTCGAGGCCAGGTACCGCAGCCCGTTCTTCAAGGGCTACACCGCCCTCGCGATCTTCATATTCATGATCCCCTACACCGCGGCCGTGTTCATGGGCCTGAGCTACCTCTTCGAGGTGGCGTTCCACCTGCCCTACGTCTACGTGCTGCTCTTCATGGGCGTGTTCACCGCGGTCTACATGGTGATGGGCGGCTACAGGTCGATGGCCATGATGGACGTGATCTTCGGCCTGATCATGACCGTGGGCGTGGTCGTGCTGGTCTGGTTCTCCATCTCCTGCGGCGGAGGGCTGGACAGGATCCTGGAGGATCTGCGCGGGATCGACCCCGCCCTGGCATCGCCAGTCGGGCCTCCGGGGGCGGTGCCGCTCCTCTCCCTGGTCTTCCTCACCAGTGTCGCGCCGTTCGCGATGCCCCAGCTACTCATCAAGTTCTACGCCGTGAAGGACAGGGCGACGATAAAGGTCGGGACCATCGCCTCGACCGTGTTCGCACTGCTGATAGCCGGCACCGCATACTTCACGGGCTCACTCACCAGGGTCTTCCTCGATCCGGTCTCGGCGCCGCATGCGTTCACGCCGGAGGGCGCCCCCCTGTTCGACTCGCTGATGCCCGAGATGCTGGTGCGGGTCGTGCCTTCCGGGTTCATCGTGTTCCTGCTGCTGCTGATACTCGCCGCCTCGATGTCCACGCTGGCCTCGCTCGTGCTGATCTCCAGCTCCAGCGTCACCAAGGACTTCTATCACGGATTCGTGAACAGGAATGCCTCCGACCGCCGCCTCACTGCCCTGGGCAGGGTTTCGAGCGCCTTCTTCATCATCCTGTCGATGGTGCTGGCCCTGAGGCAGCCCGCGATCATCGTCACGATCCTGTCAGTCTCGTGGGGAGCCATCGCGTCGGTGTTCCTCGGCCCGTTCCTGTGGGGCATCCTCGGCCGGAGGATAGGGAAGCCCGAGGCGATCGCATCCTCCATGCTGGGCCTCGCGACATGCATGACGCTGTTCTTCGTGTGGGGCATATCGAAGGCGCCTCAGGCTGCTTCCGTGGGCATGATCGTGTCGCTGCTGGTGCCGGCGGTCTGCCTCCTCAGGAGGCGCCAGGCGGCCTAGGGCGCGTCGAGGGAGATCTCCGAAGGCCGGGCGCGCGCCCGGCCTTCGCCGCATCCTACTCCAGCACGGTGAAGCGCACGGTGCTGCCGACTCCTTCGGATCTCCCGACCGCCAGGTAGACGCCCGGGGGAAGCACTCCGGGCTGGATATCGTGATAGCCCGCCTGGTACCCGACCGGCCCGGTCCGGAACACCACCCGCCCCGCCAGGTCGTACACCGAGAGGTCCACTGTCGCCGCCGACGGGACGTCGAAGGTGATCGACAGCGCTCCGTGGGCGGGATTCGGAGAGACTGGAAGCACGGTGAACGAATCGAGAGGATCCTCGCCATGCACGCCCAGCGAATTCCATGTGAAGGTGACGTCGTGCAGGACCGGGGTCACATCCGGATCTGACCTGGACAGGATCGCCCTGTACTGCAGGAAGCTGTCGTAGTTCTCGAGGATCCCGTCGAGGCTGCCGGGGGTCGAGATTATGTCCGACCAGACGCCCATCTGGGTGTAGTCGTCCGATGCTCGCACCTGGAAGGTCGCTGCCGAGCCGACGGGGGTGTCAGCCGCCCAGGAGAGGGAGACCCAGTCGGCATCGTTCAGATAAATGATGCTGGACACGAGTTCGCCGCTGTCCTGCCAGTCGTCGGTGTTCCACATCGTGGAGCCTTCCGTACCGCCGCAGAAGAGCTCGGGATATCCGTCCGAGTCGACATCCGCGGCTGCGGCGGACATCGCTGAGGGGAGGACGCTGCAGAGGGTGTCGACCCTCCAGGATGTGCCGACACCGTCGAGGTTCTCCCAGAGAAGGGCTCCACTGCCGTCGCTCAACCAGTTCTTCACAGGGTGGAGGAGATCCATGTCGTCATCCATGTCATAGTCGACGGACAACACCGTATCGGACGTCCGGAAATCGGAACAGACCGCGTGCATCGTCCACGACTGACCTGATCCATCCTGGTTGGAGAACCAGGCGAGCGACGTACCGCCCGTGGCCGTACCTGCCACATCCATGTCACCGTCATCGTCGATGTCGGCAACGGACAAGCCGGTGACATCGTGCCCATACCCGGAATAGATCGTGTGCTCGATCCATGAGGATCCACCACCGCTGTTCTCCAGCCATGTCAGTTTGTACTCGTATGGGCATGTGACGACCAGGTCGCAATATCCATCCCCGTCGATGTCACCGCTTCCGATCACGGTAGAATGACCAGTAGAGGCGATGACGTGAGAAGTCCAGTTGACACCGGCACCCTCGTTCTCGAACCAGAGTATCATGTACCCTTCGGAGTACCCGAAATACCCGGATGCAGCGACGTCCGGATCCGAGTCGCCGTCGATGTTGAAAACCGTCGCGCTTGTGTATCCTGATCGAGCCGTGATCAGGTGCTCCGACCAGATTCCGGATGATTCACGCCTCCACCATTCCAGGCCGGTTCCGCTGCAGCAGGCCACGAAGTCCTGGCTTCCATCGACGTCGATATCGCTGCAGATGACCTTCATGGGGTTGTTGAACTCGTAATCGTCGAGTATGTGCTCCACCCAGACGGTTCCCTGCGAGTTCATGTTCTGCCACCAGGCGATCTTGTCGACAAGGTAGGTGACTGCCGCCATGTCCATGTCTCCGTCCCCGTCGAGGTCGGCTGGAGAGATGTCGTAGCTGTCGAAGCCCAGCTCGAGCATTTCATAGGGCAGCAGAGAGATGTAGTCTTCGGCCATGCTCCAGTTGATGTTCGATTCATAGCTGAACAGGCCGCCCCATTCCGTGACGGGACCGGGGACCCCGGGACCGTAACTCCATGATGTCTGCGAAGTCGAATCGGCGAATGCCGGTACTGTGAAGAGAAGAAGCGGGATGCAGATGGTTGATGCTGTTCTCATGGCGCCCCCTGCCTTGAGAGTTTCATGCAAAACAACCACGTTCGATGATAGGACACCTATTCACCTGATGCAAGGCAAGCCAGAAGCTGGCACCATGAGGAACAGCGACCGATATTCCCGGCGGGGTGAGCCATGGATCTGTTGATTCCGGTTGTCATGCTCGCGCAGTCCGTCACTGTAGACGTCTACCCCGCCCAGTGGGCGGGATGGGTCCCCGAAGAGCTCTTCTCCTCCGGCGACGAGATCACGCAGGACGTCTCCCTCCCCGGGCTCCCGGCCCTAGTCGCGCAGACGGGCGTCCCGCTGCTCCGATGGGGCGGTATAGCAGCCGAATACTGGGACTGGGAGGGCTTCGATTACGAAGGCGCATCCTACGTCGACTACTTCGGATCGGGCATCGTCGTCGTCCCCTCCCCGTGCAGCGTGGACGACATCCTGCAGTTCACGGAGGAGGATTGGCAGGCCGTGGACGAGATCACGGTGGAGGCAATGCTGCCTCCGGAAACCATGCGGGAGGCGCTGGCGTTTTTGCAGACGCACCTGGCGCGCGGGAAGATC
>JAKLEF010000056.1 GCA_022703195.1 Candidatus Fermentibacterota bacterium
CGAGAGCGCCGAAAGGATCTCCATCACGGCCTCGGCACCGTGCCTCACGCCCTCCGGAACCGACATGAGGGTGTACTGCCCGCCGGATGCGTCTATCTCGAAACCAGCCTCGGTGAGCATGTCGCGGAACGCCTCGAACTGCTCGGCCTGCCCGGGATCCGGATCGAACTGCTCGGGCAGCAGGAGACGCTGCCGGCCCGCGACTCCCTTCCGGATGCTCTCGAAGAGGACCCGCTCGTGTGCCGCGTGGGGGTCCACTATCACGATCCCCCCGGACACCGATGACACCAGGTAGCGTCGCCCCACCTGCTGCACGGCCGGGGCCGGGGGCGCAGCCAGGCCGTTCGCAGGCAGATCCGGGCCGGGGGACATGACGCCTGTGCCCCCTCCGAAGAAGTCAGGGGGCAGGTCGTACCCGCCCAGTGCGGCGGAGGGGGCCTGTCTCCCGACGGTTCCGGCGGCCCTCACGCCCAGGGCCAGGCCCACCGCGGCGGTTCTGCCGGCCGAGGCGGCGGAGACGGCGGATGCGACGAGGGCCTGCACCCCGGAAGGGTTCCTCAGGCGGACCTCGAGCTTGGCGGGATGCACGTTCACATCGCACTCGCCGGGCAGGAGATCGAGCCTGCAGACGCATACCGGGAAGCCGGCGGGCCCTGCGAGCATGCTCTCGAGCACGTAGGAGACCGCCCTCACCGAGACGGGCCTGCCGTCGACGACGACATACACGTGCTGTCTCGAGGCCGAGGTCCTGTCCGGGAAGAATACGACGGAGGCAGTTCCCGGCCCGGCAGATGCATTCCCCGCGGCCGCGCGGGCTCCGCCCGGGATCCCGAACCTCGCCCTGATCCTCGATTCGAGCGTACCCGCTGGTATGGAGAAGGACTCCCTCCCGTCGCACGAGAGGCTGATCGAGACACCGTCGTTCGAGAAGGCCAGGCCCTCGAGATGCCTGCGGACCCAGGACTCCTCGGTGCCTTCGGAGCGCAGGAACCGCCTCCTCACGGGCTGGTTGAAGAAGATGCCCGATGCGGTGACCGTAGTTCCCCTCGTCCTTGCAGCAGGAGTGACGCCCCCGAGCACCCCGCCCTCCATCGTGAGGGCCCAGGCTTCGGAACCGTCGCTGGTGACGATCGAGAGGCGCGTGACCGAGGCGATGCTGGGAAGGGCCTCCCCGCGGAAACCCAGGGTTGACAGGCTTTCGAGATCCTTCGCGAGCATGATCTTGCTCGTAGCATGCCGCTGCACGGACAGCAGGAGGTCGTGGCGCGACATGCCGCACCCGTCGTCCCTGACGGTGATCGACTGCCTGCCCCCCCGCTCCGTCGAGACCCCGACAGAGGACGAACCTGCGTCGATGGAGTTCTCGACGAGCTCCTTCACCACGGATGCGGGCCTCTCCACCACCTCTCCGGCGGAGATGAGGTTGACCACTTCATCGCTCAGGACTCTTACAGCAGGCATGGCCTCCAGCCGATGGATCGTCGGTCGGGCTGGTGCCGGGAGAGGGATTCGAACCCTCACGGCCGCTGGCCGACGGATTTTAAGTCCGTTGTGTATGCCGTTCCACCACCCCGGCAAGCCTTGTTAACGCAAGTATGGGAATAAGCCGCGAAGCGGGCAAACCCTCGACAGCGAACAGGTCCGGGGAGGCAGGGGGTGTCTCCGGATCCGGCGGCGGAGCGGGGCGGCCCGCCGGAGTGCCGGCACTCCGGCGGGCCGGATCCGAAAGGCTAGTCTATCCTGACGAAGGAGGATCCCTTCGCGCCGCAGATCGGACAGACGTCGGGAGCGCCCTTCTCTGCAGTGAATCCGCAAACAGGGCAGATGTGGTAGGGAAACTGGTCGCCACCCTGGCCGAGGTTCTCGAGTATGGTCCCGAAGAGGCCGGCATGGATCCTCTCTACCGAGTTGGCGAACTCGAACGAGCGCAGGGCCTGTGCTTCGCCCTCGGTCCTGGCGTCCTCTATCATCGCAGGGTACATCTTCTCGAACTCGTGCACCTCGCCGGCAACGGCAGCCGCGAGGTTCTCGCGGGTCGAACCGATGCCGCCCATGGCCCTGAGGTGGGCATGGGCGTGCACCGTCTCGGCCTCGGCCGCGGCCCTGAAAAGCCTTGCGGCCTGCGGATGCCCCTCTGCGTCGGCCTTCTTCGCGAATGCCAGGTATCTGCGGTTCGCCTGGGACTCGCCGGCGAACGCCTGCTTCAGGTCATCGAGCGTCTTTCCCATCTCTTCCTCCCGCCGTCTCCGGCCGATGGAGCCATCCCGACCCGACCACTGGACACCGGCCAGTTATACGAAATGCGCCCCGAAGGCGCACCGGCACACTCCCCCCCTGGCCGGGGCACCCTTATCTTCGCGCATCGAGAACCGGGCCGGAACCGGACCTTCCGAAACTCCGTTCCTCTCGTATCACACCAGCGCGAGGGAGCATCGATGATAGCAGCGGCACGCATCCCGCTCGCAGCAGCAGTTTCGGTCTGCCTGTCCGCACTCCCGGCCCCCGCCTCCGCCGGCGGGACATCCTTCGACTTCTCGCTTCCCGCGGGAGGTTTCGAGATGGTGGAATACGAGGGGGGGGATGCCATCTGCTGGCCCGGCGCGAGCCCGTGCTTCCCCGAGGGTCAGCCCGACCTCCCCGCCATGGCGCGCACGTTCGTCATCCCACAGGGAGCTTCGGCCGTCGAAGCCTCCGTGGAGGTCATCTCCGAGACCCGGATCGACGGTAGGTACGACATCCTCCCCGTCAGGTCCGTCCCGCTGGGGTCCGATCCCGGCCCATTCCTGAGGGACCCGGGCGTCTACATGGGCGGCACGGCCTTCCCTGCATCGAACGTCGTATCGGTCGAGACGGGCACCCGCACCGGCTTCCGACTCGCCACCGTGCAGTTCACGCCGTTCACCTACGATCCGGCATCGGGCTCCGTCACCTGCATCATGCAGGCGAGGGTGACCCTGCGCTGGGAGGACGACCCCGCAGCGGACACCTTCAGCCTGGGAGCGGCGCAGGTGGGGAACGCCGAATCCATCCTCGAAGGCATCGTGTCGAACCCGGAGGACCTTCCGGCCTGCCGGCCCCCGGTCCGCGGAGGAGGGACCGACTGGTCGTCCTGGGTGGTCATCGCTCCGGAGGCACTGGAATCCACCCTCGAGCCCCTGGTCACCCACAGGAGCGCTTCGGGCATGACGGCCGAATTCGTCTCCACCGAATGGATCTACTCCTCATACGCGGGATACGACACCCAGGAGCAGATCAGGAACTACATCAAGGACGCCTATCTCAACCACGGCCTCATGTACGCCCTCATCGTCGGCGACTGGGGCCCGACCCAGCGGATGTCGAGCCTCGACATCGGCGGCGGGACGATTCTCAACGAGACCGCAGACCTCTACTACAGCGACCTCGACGGCACCTGGGACAGCGACGGAGACCACCTCTACGGCGAGAACACCGACGGCATCAACTACTACTCCGACATCGCGGTGGGGCGGTTCAGCACCGACCTGCCGGCGCAGGTCGCGACTATGGTGCAGAAGACCATCGAATACGAGACGGTCTCCCCCGCCGGTTCCTGGAGGACCCGCGCGCTGCTCTGCGGGGCCGGCCTGTGGCCCGAGTACGGCTACTGGGGACGCTTCGTCTGCGACTCGATCTGCGAGAGGATACCCAGCTCCTGGGTCGAGACGAAGCTCTACGAGTACTCGTCCGGATCGCACCCCAACAACCAGGTCGACGTGATAAACGAGGGTGTCAGCTACGTCTCCCCCCAGGGGCACGGATTCTCCTCGGGGATCTACTGGTACTACGCCCCCACCAGCATGATCACGGCTGGCCTCATCAACCAGATGACCAACTGGGGCATGTTCCCGGTGTTCCATTCCATAGCCTGCCTCGCCGGACAGCTCTCGGTCTCCGGCTGCAGCGCAGAGAGGCTCATGAACTCGACCACCGGAGGGGCCGTTGCCGTGATGTTCAACTCGAACAACGGCTACGGGGCGCCGCCCTCGATGGGCCCTTCGGAACATCTGGAGGTCCATTTCGCAAACCAGATGTTCGTCCTGGGCGTACAGAGGGTGGGCGACATGCAGGCCGCGGCCAAGGATGCGTTCAAGGCGGCAGGAGGCATGTCGATGCAGAACTGGGTGCTGCAGGAGAACAACCTCCTGGGCGACCCTGCGCTGCTTTTCGTCACCAACCAGACCGGCCTGGGCGGGGGCGCTCCTGGACAGGGTCTGCGTGTCGCCGCGGGCATCAGCCCCAATCCTGCATCCGGGCCCTTCTCAGTGTACTGGTCCATGCCGGAACCGGCCGGGTTCACGCTGTCGGTCTTCGATGTCACGGGCAGGCTGGTGAGGACGATCACCCAGGAAGCATCGGCCTCATCGGGCATGACCGTCCTCGACGGGCTTTCTGACGGCGGGGCACCCATGGCGTCCGGATGCTACCTCGTCAGGCTGGATACCGCCGCGGGCTCCGGCTCGTCGAGCATGGTCTACCTGGGGCGCTGATCCGCAGGGTGCATGGCGGGCGGCCGGGCCAGGGTCCCGGCCGCCTCTTCATTATGCCCCTGGTCCCTGGCCTGGCCGGCTCCCGCGGCCGACCAGGCGGCGGATTCGGCGGCTCCCCTGGGGGTGAGCCCGTAGGTGCCGGGGCCCGTCTTCTCGAACCAGCCGTATACGTTCCGGTAGACGATGCTCCATGCCCCGGGATCGCCCAGGCATGCGGCGGCCTCCGCGGCCCGCGAGGGACCGTTGGCCGCCAGGAATGCAGCCACCGACAGCGCCCTCCGCCTGTAGGCGGTCATCCTGCCTCCGCGCTTCGCACTCCCCCCGGTGTTGGGGTCGCCCTCCAGCGCCATGTGTTCTGTCCTCAGCCTGGCCCGCCCCGTCTTCGACCGCCTCGGCCGGTACTCGCCCGGGTCGAGCAGCGGATCGACCGAGCCCGACCGGGTGTCCACCGCGAGAAGACCGATCCCCAGCATGCGCAGCAGCTTGCGGACCTGCCTGCCGCGCAGCGAGGGGGAGTCCGAAGGCACCGCCACGTAGACGGAATCGGCGCACGACAGCCTCTCGACCGCCTGCAGCACCAGCTTCAGGCAGAAGGTGGACTTGAGCTCGACCGCCACGATCCTGGAGCCGTTCACTCCCACCGCGTCGCAGTCCAGGACCTCCCCCCTGACCTCGTACCCGAGGCGCTTCAGGAAATCCCTCACCGGGGGGTAGAGGGAGGACTCGCCGCCCTTCATATCGATGCGGGCAGGGAACTGAAGCAGAGAGCCACGGCCGTCTCCGGACCCCTGTTCTCGAACACGTGGGGGACTCCGGGAGGGATCACCAGCAGCCCTCCCCTGGCGGCGGACATCATCTCCTCGAACCCCAGTTCGGTATCGCCGATGAAGATCTCCCCGTGCAGGACCGCGACCTGCTCGTCCCTGCCGGGATGGACGTGCCCGCCGCGCCGGCAGCCCGGCTCGATGGAGAAGGCGTGGCAGTCAGTCACCGTCGCGATTCCCGTCCCGGCCCCCGGGAGATGGTCGAACGGGTTCAGCACCCAACCCCTCCGATCGATGTGCATCTCCTTCTCCACGAACCCGAACCTGCTCCGGGGACTCCCATCCATCGATATACCTCCTGAGGAGCGCCGCCCTCGCCTTGCCTATCCCGGGCACCGTGCAGAGATCCTCCTCCGAAACGGCCCGCAGCCTCTCCACGCTGCCGAACCGGGTCAGGAGGAGAGCCCGCAGAGACGGTCCCACTCCGGGGATGTCGTCGAGGACCGACCTGATCTCGCCGCGCGAGCGGCTGGTCCTGTGGTAGTGGAGGACGAACCTGTGCGCCTCGTCGCGCATGGCGACAAGGATCCTCATGGGGGGTTCGTCCGGGCTCCGGGACACGGGCCGCTCCTCCCTGCCGCACAGCAGGGCCTCCTCCTTCTTGGCTATGGCCACGAACAGGGTCCGGTCGGCGGCGTCCCCCGCCGCGGCGATGGCGGCCCTGAGCTGGGTGATCCCGCCGTCGACGAGGAACAGGTCGGGCAGGGCACCGTTCTCGATGCCGGCCAGGAACCTCCTGACGGAGTCGGCTATCATGGCCGGATCGTTCCGCCCTATGCCCTGCGCCATCGAGAACCTCCTGTACCCCGACTTGTCCGGCCTGCCGCCCCTGAAGCTCACCAGGGCGGCAACGGGATAGGATCCCTGTATCGTGGAGGCGTCGAGGGCGACCATCCATTCCGGCGGGGCGGGGAGCCCCAGCATGTCCGCCAGCGCCTCCAGGGCGGCCTTCGTGCGTTCGGCCCTGCCCCCGGGCCTCTTCCATTCCAGCCTGGCCAGGAAGTGATCCAGGTCCTTCAGTGCAACGGCCACGAGCTCCCTGCCCGTCCCTCTCGCAGGGGCATGAATCGTGACCGAGCCCTTCCTCCTGTCCGCGAGCCATCGAGAGAGCATGTCCGAATCCGCGGGATCCTCCGTGGTCAGGATCTCGCGGGGTATGTCGCCGGTCTCGGAATAGTAGGTGTGGAGGAGGACCGACAGGCGCTCGGGCACGCCGGCCTGCCTCCAGCGGCTATCGAAGGGCAGCCTGACGACCCCGGTGAACCTGCTGGAACGCATCTGGAGGATGATGCCCCAGTTCTCCCTTACTGCCGCTATGTCCCTGCTGACCCTGTCCTTCGCGCTCTCCGGGGCGGGCCATCCGAAGGAGTCGAGCCTGGCGAGGAGATCGCGCCATCTCGCGGCATCCTCGTACCTCATCGCCCCGGCCGACTCCTCCATCCGCCTCTCGATCCCCGACCGCGCTCCCTCCCAGTCGCCCTTCAGGATCCTGAGCACCGCCTCGACGTTCCCGGGGTAGTCCCCCCTGTCCGAGACGCACGGGGCCGGGCAACGGGATATCTGCCCGAGCAGGCAGCTCCTCCCGGTGCGTGAGGCGGGCTCCGGGGTGCGGCATCTGCGCAGCGGAAATGCCTCCTGCAGGAACTCGACCAGGGAGCGCAGGGTCCTCGAGTCAGGATACGGCCCGAACCTGGGGATGTCCCTCGAAGGGTCGACGTTCCTGGTCACCACCAGCCTGGGCAGCTCCTCGTCGGTGGTCAGCTCCAGGAACGGATACCTGTGGTCCTGGCGGAGGCGGACATTGTAGGGGGGCTTGTGGATCCGGATGAGATCGGCCTCCAGGACCAGCGCCTCTACCTCCGACCGGGTGACGGTCCATTCTACCGTGCAGGCCTTCTCGAGGATGATCCTGTGCCGTTCGTCACCTGGGTTCGCGAGGTGCCCCCTCAGCCTCTTGTTGAGGTCGACCGCCTTTCCGATGTAGAGGATGGCGGCCGAGGGGTCCATGAACCGGTAGACCCCCGGCAGGTGCGGGGCCGCCCCCGCCGCGGCCTCAAGCGACGGCTTTCCCGCCACGGCCGAACACGAGTTTCAGGAGTGAGACGGTCCCCCGGCCTCCCGCGGCGACGAGCACGATCAGGAAGAGGGCGAGGGAGGCAAGGGCTGCGCATGCAAGGGCGGCCAGCCCGGGCAGGGTGCCGCCTTCGCAGAGGGAGTCGACCCATGGCCTGATGGCGAAGAGCAGCCAGAGGCATGCCCCCGAGGCGACCGGGACGGCCGCCCAGGCCCTTGCGGGGGCTCCGATCCCGGGGCCCAGCCTCCTCCTCATGGCAATCCGCAGTGCGACGAGGTTGGCGGCCGACGACAGACTGGTGGCCAGGGCGACACCGGCCAGCGGCCTCGCCCATCCCGTCGTGATGAAGAGCCATGACAGGGCGACGTTCAGCACAATGTTGAGGCCCATCGAGGCCATGCCTATCATGGCGGGGGTCTTCGTGTCCCTCATGGCGTAGAAGACGGGTGCGGTGATCTTCACGCCGCCGTAGAACACCAGCCCGACGGAGTAGAAGGTCAGGGCCGAGGCGGTCAGGTCGACGGAATCGGCGCCGAACGCGCCCCTGGAGAGAAGGACCGCGACGCTCTGGCGCCCCAGGACCGAAGTGAACAGGGTAGCCGGCACCAGCAGCGCGGCGAGACCGAGCGTCGCGTATCCGAGGGTCTTCCGTGCCTCCGGAAGCCTCCCGGCCGCGGCCTGCCGGCTCAGGGTGGGCAGCAGCGCCGTAGCCGATGCGACGGCGAAGATCCCGAGGGGGAACTGCATGATCCTGTTGCCGTACGAAAGAGCCGCAACGCTGCCCTCCTCCAGCAGGGACGCCACCATCTGGTCCACCAGGACGTTGAACTCGGCGGCAACGAGCCCCACGAGAGCCGGCACGGCGAGCCGGAGCACGGATCGGAACTCGCTGTCGCGGAATCCGAAGTCGGGTCTGAGGGAGAGGCCGTTCCTGCGGAGCGCAGGGAGCTGGACGAGGAGCTGCGCGACACCCCCGGCAAGGATGCCCGCCGAGTAGGGCCAGACCGGAGCGTCCGCCCTCCAGACGGCCGGCAGCGCGAAAAGGCCTGCCAGGGCCAGCAGGTTGAAGAGCACCGGCCCAAGGGAGGGCGTCAGGAAGTGCCGTGCGCTGTTCAGCATCCCCATCACGACGGCGGCTGTCCCGACGAAGAGGATGTAGGGGAAGAGGAATCTGAGGAGCTGGGTGGAGAGGAGGGCCTTGCCTGGCACTTCGCCGAAGCCGGGGGCGAAGAGGGCAACCAGGAGGGGCGCCGCCAGGATGCCCAGAATCGAGAGCGCGGACAGGCAGAGTGCGGAGAATGTAAGGACCCTCGATCCCAGCTTCGAACTCTCGCGACCGCCCCTCTTCACGAGTGTGGAAGTGAAGGTGGGAACCAGGGCGGCGCTCACGGTCGATTCGCCGAAGAGCCTCCTGAGGATGTTGGGGACCACGAAGGCCAGGGTGAAGGCATCCGCCGCCATGCCGGTGCCCAGAACGGCGGCCTGGCCGACGTCCCTCGCCAGCCCCAGGATGCGGCTGAGCAGCGTGAGCAGGCCCATCAGGCCGGCTGCCCGGGCTACCCTCCGGCCCTCCTGCCGGATCGAACCGAGCGAGCCGGCATCCTCCACCTGACCGCCGGCGGCTTCCCGTGCTCCGGAAGCATCGATGTCCCGGACGGTCATCTAGAATCCCCCATCAGGATCACGGGGGCGCTCTCGAGGGAGGCGGTGTCGGCGGCGGTGCGGCCGTCCTCCTCTATGCGGAGCCCGTCGCTCGCGGCCTCGATCCTCCCGGGAAGCTTCCAGGTCCTGAGCATTCCCGGGCAGGAGCAGCCCGGGAGCAGGGGCAGCCTCGAGGGCTCGCCGGGCGTCACGCCGCCCGCCAGCCGTCCGCCGGCCGCGAGCGATGCTCCCTCGGCCAGATCGTAGAGGTCTGTCGTCTCCATCGAGTCGATGATCGCCACCTGGCCTCCGGACAGCAGCCAGAGAGCCAGCGCAGCCGCCGCCGGCGGCCCGTCGAGGCCCGCGAGCCTGTGCCTGAGCAGCGAATCGGCGGCGCCCCCTGTGGACAGCTCGAGCCTGAACGAACCGTCGGTGGACACCTCCCAGGCCTCCCTCCAGTAATCCTCGGGTCCCCCTGCGACGGGAGCGGCCGGCGCGTCCCCGCGGGGGCCGAGGATGGAGAGCGACTCCCTCCCGGGTATGTGGAAGGCGCTGTTGAGATAGGCCGATGGGTCGACGAGCAGGCTCCTGCCGTCCGGCAGCCGTGCAGAGATGACGGGCCTGTCCCAGTCGACGGGGACGGGGATGGATGCCGGGTCCGACGAGGCGAACAGGAGTTCGGTCCCGATCCCGGCCTCGTC
>JAKLEF010000057.1 GCA_022703195.1 Candidatus Fermentibacterota bacterium
CGCGGCTTCGGCGTCCAGGACTACGGCCTCCTCCTGGCGGACGGCCAGGCGAACGCGGCCCGCTTCAAGACCGCGGGAGAGTTCAAGCGGATGGGGCTCTCCGGCGCGGGCTTCGCGGAGATCGCCCGAATCCTTCCGGAGATCGACCCTGCGCCCGGTCAAAGCATCGCCTCCGCCGTGCGGAGGGCGTGGCAGCCCATGCAGACGCACACCGGCAGGGATGCCATGTGGCAGGGTGCCGATGTCACGCGCACCGAGAGTGCCGTGCACGGCCCGCCGAAGCCCTGCGGGCCGATCCCCAGTGAATTGATCCGGTTCAGGAGCCGTTCCTCGAGAGCCGCGCAGGCCGGATCCGGTGATCCGGCGCCGAACGGCCTCAGCAGGCCCTTCTTCGCGAGCAGGGCGCATGTCTCGAGGTTGCCGCCGACTCCCACCGATACTATGAGGGGCGGGCACGCGAAGGCCCCCTGCGAGGCGACCGCATCCACGGCGAAGCGCACCACTCCATCCGCACCCGAAAGCCGAGGGAGCATGGCGACGCGGCTCGCGTTCTCGGTGCCGGCGCCCCGCAGCACGAGCCCGAGGCGCAGGGACGAGCCTTCCACCATCTCGACGTGCACGACCGGCGGAGTCGAATCCCCCGTGTTGAGCCTGCACCCGAAGGGATCGGAGACCATCGAGGGCCTGAGATAGCCCTCCGCGCACGCGAACGAGACTCCCGACGCGATCGCCGACCCGAGCGTGCCGCCCGTGATGGATACGCCCGTTCCGAGCTCCGCGAGGAACACCGGCACGCCGGTGTCCTGGCAGAGCGGAAGCCCGGAGCCGGCTGCGATGTCGATGTTCTCGAGGCAGATCGCGAGCGCCTCGCGGGAGGGACCGGGCGGGCACTGCGCCAGGGCACCGGCAAGAGCCGGCGCCAGCCCGGGAGCCGGAGAGGTCGAAGCCTCCCTGCACATCCCCTCCACTGCCTTGGCGATGGTCCCCGCGTCCAGTTCCCTCAATCCGTCCCCCCCGTCGGGCATTTATGATCCTGCGGGCCTCCGCCGGTCCAGGGCGCTACATACCTCCGTTCGAGACCCTGTCCCGCCACGGCCTCACGACCCCGATCCAGGGGGCTTGCCACCGACGTTCGTCAGTTGAATATTTGTTCAAGTGTTTCAGCATCGCCCCGGCAACACGACAGGAGGCTCGATGTCCACGTTTCCTTCGGAACTCTGGAGGGTCTCCACAGAGATAGCGCCCTCCCTCCTTCTAGGCCTTGCCGTCGCGGGGATCCTCCACGTGCTGGTGAAGAAGGACAGGATCTTCCGCCACCTCGGCAGGCCAGGCTTCTCCAGCACGCTCAAGGCATCTCTCTGGGGAGTCCCCCTGCCCCTCTGCTCGTGCGGGGTCATCCCCACTGCCATGTCGCTCAGGCGCGACGGCGCATCGCCCGGCGCCACGACGGCCTTCCTCGTCTCGACTCCTCAGACGGGGGTAGATTCGATACTCGTCACGGCAGGCATGCTGGGATGGCCGCTGGCCGTCGTGAAGATGGTAGCGGCCTTCGTGGCGGGCCTGGTGAGCGGAGTCCTGACCGATCTCCGCAAGGCCCCAGCCCCCGCTGCAGACGTTGCCGCGGCCGAATCGTGCGCCGTGCAGGCCGGGAGGGGAGTATTCGCACGGTTCTGGGGGCACGCGTTCGGCGTGATCTTCCGCGACCTCTACAGGTGGCTCGTGTTCGGCATAGTGATCTCCGCCCTGCTCTCGACCTTCATCCCGGCAGACAGCCTGGCCGGTGTGACATGGCTGCACGGACCGCTCGGCATGCTGGCCGCACTCGCGGTCGGCGTCCCTCTCTACGTCTGTTCCACGGCATCCGTACCGATAGCCGCGGGTCTGGTCGCCGCGGGCTTCCCTCCCGGCGCGGCCATCGTATTCCTCATGGGCGGCCCGGCCACCAACGCAGCCACCATGGGCGCCGTCAGGAAGTTCCTGGGCAAGCGCGTATTCTGGATCTACATCACGGTGATCTGCGCCGTGAGCCTCGCGGCCGGGCTTCTTTTCGACGGGGTCATCTCCGAAGGCATGGCTGCAGGCATGGCAACGCACGGCATGCATCTGATCCCGCACTGGCTCCCGCCTGCCGCCGCCCTGCTGATGATCGCCGGGATAGCCTGGCTCGCGCTGTCCGATCTGTCCGCCCTCATCTCCGAGAGACGCGCCAGGAGGTCCCCCGCCTCCTTCAGGCTCAGGGTCGTCGGGATGTCGTGCGGCTCCTGCGAGCGCAGGGTGCGCGAAGCCCTCCTGTCGGTCCGGGGGGTGAAGGCTGTTTCGGTATCGAGGCAGGATGGCACGGCTGTCGTGGATGCGGCAGCGGGCTTCGACAGGCGGCTCGCAGTCGCGGCCGTCACGGGACTGGGTTATGAAGCCTCGGCGGACTGAAGACGTGCCGACGCCCGACGAGGTGAGGCTTCTCGCCGACCTGTTCGCACTGGCGGCCGACCCGACCCGGCTGCGCCTGCTCGCGGCCCTGCTGCATGGGGAGAAGTGCGTGTGCGAGCTGTCAGGCGAGGTCGATTCGAGCGTTTCTGCGGTGTCGCACCAGTTGAGGCTCCTGAGGGCCGGAGGGCTCGTGGGCCGCAGACGCGAAGGCAGGCACGCCTACTACTCGCTGGCCGACGATCACGTGGAAGCGCTCATGACGATGGGGCTCTCGCACGTGAGGGAATAACCGCGGGCTCTCAGGCGGTCTCCCCGGTCGGAGCGCCAGGGATCGGAATTGCCGGCAGCGCGGCGGACCCGCACCGATTGGACAGCTCAGGGCCTCCTGAGCCACCTGGCGATCCTGAGGGCCTCCGAATCCAGCTCTGCGATGATGCCTGCCAGGATCTCGTCATCAGAAGGCTGGGCGTGCCTGTCGGCATAGTCCGGTATGACAGAGGCTCCCCTCCTGTAGTCCCTCATCCTGCTCTCCGAGACGCTCTGCTTCATGTCTCCGATCAGTTCGAGATACCTCTCCATCAGAGAACGCTCCGACTCTCCCGGGAACTCCAGCTCTGGCAGGGCGCACAGGTGGCCGTTCATCTCGAACTCGTCGGCCGTGGGGATGCGCTTGCCCCTCTCCAGGCGCGG
This sequence comes from Candidatus Fermentibacterota bacterium, assembly GCA_022703195.1. GTDB lineage: Bacteria > Fermentibacterota > Fermentibacteria > Fermentibacterales > Fermentibacteraceae > Fermentibacter. Next base: position 3,118 of record JAKLEF010000057.1, read on the forward strand.
CAGCAGGTTCGAGAATCCCAGCCAACGGAGGTACAGGGTGTAGCCTTCTATCCCCTTCAGCCTCGCCTTGTCCGAGACGGTGCAGGCACCCGCGCCGGGCAGGTCGGCGGAAGTGTAGAAGTCGGCCTCCTTCGGCACGGCAGAGAGCGCCGCGCGGGCCCGATGGGCCTGCAGTGCGGTCTCTGAACTGGTCAGGCAGGCCGGAGGATGGCTCCGGCGGGCATCGAAGCGGCTCCTGTGCTTGGATGCGTTCCGCAGCAGGGAGAACAGGTTGTCGTAGAGCACCCATCCCGGGAGAAGGGCGGGTGCTCCGGCGGGAGCCGGGGGCTCGCCCTGCGTGACGAGGGAGAACGGATATGCGATCCTGCCCGGAGGAAGCGTCACGCCGGTGGCGATGATCGTCCCCGTCGCCACGAAGGCCGGGAACTTCACCGACGAGCCGAGGCCGAAGAACACGCCACCCCCGATGGAGATCTCCTGGTCGGGCAGCCGCGAAGTGTGGTTGCTGCCGACGTTTGCGCCGTATCCGAGGTTGCCCCCGCCGTCGGGCCAGCGAGCGGCGATCAGGAGCGACTGGTGGTGCATGGCGCAGAGCGGGCCCACCAGGCTTGCCGTCACCTCGCCCGATCCGTGCGAGGAGCACGGCCCGAGCATCGAGGATGTCAGCCTCGCCCCCTTCTCGACCCTGGCGCGCTCGCATACCACCGAGTCCTCCACCATGGCCAGACAGTCGACGGAAGCCGACCACTGGACGACCGAGGACCGGACGATCGAGCCGTCCGACACCCGGCATCCCTCTCCGTCCCCGCCCAGGAAGATGGAATCCCTCAGCGACCCGGGACAGTCGAAGCGGCATCCATCACCGACGAGGCAGTTCTCGACCAGCAGGGCGCCCCTGATGTGCGCCCCGCGGCCGATCACGCCCCCGGGCTGCGCTTCGACGAAGGAGGCGAAACTCTCTCGGGAGGCTTCGTAATGGTCGTGGTCCTTCACCGTGACATCTCCCGAGGTGAGCCTGGATGCGAGGGGCACCCCGATCGCCGGAAGGGCCCGGAGGTCGCGCTCGCCGGTTTCGACCCCGAGTTTCAGGAGCGGTCCCCTCGCGAGGCCGAGGGAGCTTTCGAAGACCACCCTGCCGCAGTCCTCGATCACCGCTCCATCGAGCACGTGGTAGCCTGCAAGGAGGCCTGTCCTCTCCAGGACAACCATGCCTTCGAGGATGCAGTCGGTGACGCCCGACGAGGAAAGGATCGAGCCGGGGGCGAGCGCGAGGACAACCTCGCCCGTGAACCGGCATGACGTCACGCCGCCGAGGTCGGAGAAACGGCCGGTCGAGACCTTGCTCCAGTCGAAGGCGGTGCAGCCCGCATCGCGGAGCGCCAGGACCTCGTCGGCCGAGAGGGGCCGCGTGCCCGGCGGCACCTTGGGCGCCGCGACTGAACGAAGGGAGAGATCGAGTGCGGCGGCTATCTCGGCCCTGAGAACCGCCCTGCCGGACCTCCTCGCGCCGTGGGGGGGCGTCGGAGCAGCGGCATCGCGGGCGTCAGAGCCTGGCGAGAAGCCCACGGAGGAATTCCCAGAAGCGCCCGGTCGACGATATGCAGACCCTCTCGCCCGGAGCGTGGACGCCCCTGATGTCCGGACCCATGGAGATCATGTCCATGCCTCCGACCCTGTCGCCGATGATCCCGCACTCCAGGCCCGCATGCACGGCCTCCACGAGCGGCTCTCCGCCTGTAAGCCCCCTGTGGTGGGCAGTCGCGGCCGCAAGGAGTTCGGAGGATGCATCGGGCTTCCAGCCTGGATAGCCGTTGCCTCTCGAGTGCGAGAACCCGGCGAGTCGCGCGGAAGCGTCGAGGCGGTCCACCAGTGCGTACTTGGCGGTCTCCACCAGGCTTCGCGCGGTGAGCACGAGTGAGACCGAATCAACCCCGGACTCAAGGATCGCCAGGTTGCACGAGGTCTCCACGAGCCCCTTGGACAGGCAGCTCATCCTCTCGACCCCGTGGTGCAGCGAGAGAAGCAGGTCCACGGCCCGGGATGCGAATTCCGGGGGCATCACGGAGTCCGGGAGGGCATCGCCCGTGGTGGTGGAGGCAGTGACAGCGATTGTGACATCGCCGTCGACCGGGGAGAACTCCTCCCTCTGCCGGGCCTGGATCGCCGCTGCGGCCTCACGGATCCCTTCGAGGCCGTCCCGGGGGGCCGCCACAAGCGCCGATGCGGTTCTGGGGATGGCGTTCCGCTTGGATCCCCCCGCCATGGAGGCCACGGCGCAGCGGTGGCCGTCGATGAGCGTGCGCAGCACCCTGCCGAGCACCCTGATTGCGTTGGCCCTGCCGCTGTGGATCTCCATCCCCGAATGGCCGCCCAGGAGACCCTCCACCCTGACGGACAGAGGGACGAATCCCCGGGGCGCGGGGACCGGCGTGAACCGCCCCTCGATGCCGACGTCGACGCCGCCGGCGCATCCGATGCAGAAGTGCCCCTCCTCCTCGGAGTCGAGGTTGATCATCCTCCTGGCCTCGAGCCAGCCCGGATCGAGGTGGGAGGCTCCCGTGAGCCCCCTCTCCTCGTCGATCGTGAAAAGGCACTCGAGGGGTGGATGGCTTTCGCACCCGCCGTCGAGGAGGGCCAGCATGATCGCCACGCCCATCCCGTTGTCGGCTCCGAGCGTGGTCTCGCGCGACACCACCCAGTCGCCGTCGACCTCCACATCGATCGGATCTCGGAGGAAGTCGTGCGAGCTCGAATCGAGCTTCTCCGCGACCATGTCGGTATGGGCCTGGATGCACACGGGCCTGCCGGACGAGGCCGGCCCCCTGCCCGGAAGCTTCACGAGCACGTTCCCCACCGCGTCGGTGAGATGGGCCAGCCCCCGTTCGGATGCGAACCCGCACAGAAAGCGGGTCATCTCCTGTTCCGAGCCGGAAGGCCGGGGAATGCTCCTGACGGCGTCGAACATCCGCCATACGATCGCGGGCTCGAGGCCGGACAGGACGCTGTTCAGTCCTTCTTCCACCGCCTCCGTCACCTCCCGTTCCAGAGAGGGCCGATGAAGGCCCTGAAGAAACCGCCGTCCGTGTCGGGATCGGGCCCGCCACTTACGATGAGGTCGGCATCGAGGCCCTTCGACTCGATCTTCGGGCGTTCACGGAGGAAGAGGGCGTTCCCCGCCTCCCTCCCGAACTCGGGGTGGAACTGCACCCCGAACAGCCCAAGATCGAAGCTCACGAAGGACTCTATGAACGAAACCGGGCTCCATGCAAGGATGGCCGCCCCTTCGGGCAGCCTGACGACCTCGTCGTAATGGAACTGGAAGAGCCTCGTGGAACGGGGTATCCCGAAGAGCCCTGAGCCGAAGGGGCTCCAGAGGACTTCGAGCCAGCCCGTCTCGCCGCCCGACGGATTCCTGCGGACCGCGGAACGCCCCGAGACGGCCCTCGCGAGGAGCTGGTGGCCGTAGCAGATCCCCATCTGGCGGACTCCCCCGTCGACCGCCCTCCTGATGAAGGTTTCGGCCTCCTCCTGGAAGGGGGCGTCGTCGCAGATCGAGAGCGCCGATCCGGAATGGACGACGTGGGTGAAGCCCAGGGGATCGGGGAAGCCCTGTGAGCCGGGAGTGAAGACCCCGGCCAGCGCATCGGGCGGGATCCACCTCGAGATGTCGGCTCCGGCCGTACGGTCGGTGGAGTAGTCGATCACGAGAGTCCTGGTCATCCCGTCGCTCCGCCTTCCGGCGCGCCGGGAGCAGGGTCTTCGGCATCCTCGAAGTCGATCCGCCAGTCGAGCGGGGCGGCAGCCCTGAGCATGGCCGACACGCCGCAGTACTTCTCCTGGGAGAGCTCGACTGCCCTGCGGATCTTCTCCACCGGCAGCCCGTGCCCTCCGAAAACGTATCTGAGGGAGATCCTCCCGAAGACGGACGGGTATCCGTCGGTGAGCGGAGCGGATGCCTCGAGCCGGAAGGTGAAGCCCTCAACCCTCATCTTGGCTAGGATGGAGACCACGTCCATGCCCGTGCAGCCTATGAGCCCGGAGAGCAGAAGCGCCTTGGGCCTCGGACCCGCATCGGCACCTCCGGAGTCGCCGGGGGCGTCGAGTATGAAGGCATGCCCGTCCTGCTCGATCTCGAAGGCCATGCCACCCAGCCACCTGCCAGTCGATCCAGCCATCCGGCCCCCATTGCGTGAAGACTCGCGTTCTGGAATACTCGTCGATACTCATAACACGGAGGTCCGCGGTCAATGCTCCTGCGCAGGGTCGTCAGGCGCCTGGTCCGCAGGTCGACGCGCTTCCCGTGGATCGTCCCCGCCCTCCCGAGGCCCCTGACCGTCAGGATGGACACCACGAACCGGTGCAACCTGCGCTGTTCCATGTGCCCCATGAGGCTGTCCGACCTGGATCCCGACCGCGTCTGGATGGACATGGAGGATTCCCTTTTCGGCCGCATAGCCTCCGAAGTCTTCCCCGGGGCGTCGTCGGTCTCCCTCTCGTGCGGGGCCGAACCGCTCTGCAACCCGTCCTTCCCATCCCACCTGGAATCCCTCTACAGGGCAGACGTGCCCTGCCGGGAGATGGTGACGAACGGCCTCCTGCTCACGGGGGAAAGGCTCGACGCAGTGCTCCGGCACCCTCCTACGACACTGACGGTGTCCGTCGACGGGGCTACGGAGGAGACCCACGCGGCCATCAGGGGCGGGTGCGACCTGGGTGTCGTGATAAGGAACCTCCGGGCCCTCGCGCAGGGCAGGAAGGCCCGCGGCGGGAGCATCCCGCACGTCGCCTTCAGCACCACGCTCCAGCGCAGGAATCTGCCGGAACTGCCAGGCATAGTGGCATTGGCGGCTGACTGCGGAGCCGAGACCGTGAACGTGAATCTGCTCGTCCCGTACGAAGGCCTCGGAATGGCCGGCGAGGCGGTCGATCCTTCGGATCCTCTCCTGGCCGACACGATGGATCGTGCCGGGCGCGCAGCTGCCGGGCTCGGGGTGGGCCTCCACCGGGCCGGCTCCGCCTCGCCCGGCCCGGACTGCCGCTACTCGAGGTCATGGGTCTTCATCGCCCCGGACGGCAAGGTGTTCCCCTGTCCCTACTGGAATCTGGGCGATCCCGTCGGCGACCTGTCCGTGTCCAGCTTCAGGGATGTGTGGAGGGGCACCGCCTGGGAGAGGCTGAGGGCGCGCCTGGCCGGGGGGGTCTTCGAGGGGGTGTGCGCATCGTGCCCGGAGATCGAGGGCGCGTCGCGCGGCGAGATCAGCAAGGTGTGACTCAGGGGAAGCTGTTCAGACCGAGGAATCCCGTGACCATCCAGGCCCCGTCGTGGAGGTCGAGTATCGCCTCCGATTCTAGGGTGAAGCCTCCCGATGTCGCGAAGACCAGCGGGACCACCGCCCTGTCGCCGTCGTAGGACGGCTCCCCGACAGTCATCTCGTATGGGAGATACCGCGCAGCCATGACCGGGAGCGCCACTGTCCGCTTCAGGTATTCCCGGGAGTCCCAGTCATCGAGTTCATCGACACCGGCGGCGTAGCCGGCCGAGGCCAGCCTGGCGGCAACCCCGTCGGGGTCGGATTCGGCGGTCTGCTTCAGGGCGTCGAGCATGGTCTCCACCATTGAGAGGGCCTCATCGGATATGAGCGAGTCCACCGCCGTGGAATCGCCCGTCCTGAGGGCCGAGAAGAAGGCTTCGACAACGGGGCCGGGGTCGGTGTCGGCCGCCGATGCAGGCAGAGCTGCGATCATCAGGCTTGTGACGATGCCGGACATCGATCTCATGGCCACCGCCCGTCGGGTGATTCCCTGATGGACTATAGGCCGCGGAGCACGGGGCTGCAAGCTCTAGCCGCGCTCCGCCCACACCCCGAGAGTCTGTACCGTCATGTCGCGGGCGAGTTCCATGCCCCTCTCGGAGATCCACTCCTCCCTGGAGTGGAAGAGTTCTCCTCCTGTAGGGAGGTTCACGCAGGGAAGGCCCATGAAGGAGAGCCTGGAGCCGTCGGTGCCGCCCCTTATCGCTCCCTCCCTGCACTCCACACCTGCCCTCGAGGCCCCCTCCAGAGCGTACTCCACGGGCCTCCTGTCCTTCCCCAGGATCTCGGACGGGTTCCGGTACTGCTCCTTCAGGGTGAGGACTATCTCGGAACCGGGGTGCTTGAGGGCCATGTAGTCCCTCAGGCCCTGCATCCTGGCGCGCCTGGCATCGATGCCGGCAGAGGTGAAGTCCCTCAGGATCATCTTCACGCGGGCATCGGAGGAGGTCCCGGAGATGTGGAGCGGGTAGTCGTAGCCATCCATGCCCCTGCTGTTCTCCGGCATCTCCTCGGTCTTCAGGGCGCATACGATCTCGGAGGCGATCCTGGCGGCGTTCACCATCAGCCCGTACGCGCTTCCGGGATGGACCTGGCGGCCCCTGATGCGCCATTCCGCGCTCCAGGCGTTGAAGGTGGCGGTCTCAATCTCTCCGATCACGCCGCCGTCGACGGTGTAGGCGAAATCAGCCCCGAACCTCCCCACGTCGAAGTTCTCGACTCCGCGGCCCACCTCCTCGTCGGGGGTGAATGCGGCCACCATGCGGGGCCTGGGGACGGACGGATCGGC
>JAKLEF010000058.1 GCA_022703195.1 Candidatus Fermentibacterota bacterium
GAGAAGACGACGACCGCCGCGGGCGTGCCCATCTCGCCCGAGAGGAGCCTCCTGACCAGGACCTGCCCCAGCGATCCGGTGCCTCCAGTGACCAGGAGCCTCTTTCCTTCGAGACAGCTCATCCCCGGGTTCTCCATTCGTCGTAGCGCCCGATGTCTTCCCTGAGCGCGGAAATCATGCCGTCAAGAGGCGGGATGGCCATCCCTGCCGCCTCTGCAAATCTGTCGGAGCCGAGGCTGCGGTCCTCCACGGGCTCGTCGACGGGAGTGACCTCGATCCCGAGGCCGAGAGCGGCGTCGATCCGCCTTAGGAGGTCGTACTTCGATACCGGTTCGGATGCCACGTGGAACAGCCCCTCCGCCGGCGATCCCCTGCGGATCACCTCAGCGACGACCCCTGCGAGCCCCTCCGTGGTCAGCCCGCTCCAGACGGCCCTTCTGTATCCCCTGACCGACCCGCCCCTCCTCGAGAGGAACCATTCCAGGAGCCCGGTGGTCCTCGCCAGCTCCCTTCCGATTATCGAGGTCCGCAGGGTCAGGCAGCCTTCCGAGGCCGGCTCGCCCAGCGCCTTCGACCTGCCGTACAGGTCCGTGGCGTCGGGGGTGTCGTCCTCGCGGTAGCTTCCCGCCGAACCGGAGAAGACGCAGTCGGTGCCGATGTGGATCAGCCTGGCGCGCAGGCTCCTGCATGCGGCGGCCAGCCTGTGCGGGAAGAGCGAGTTGACCTCGATGGAGACCACCGGATCCGAACCCTCGGGGAGCTGCCTGACTATGCCTATGCAGTTCACCACGACAGTGGGGGAGTATGAGGCGATGCAGGCCTCCACGGTCGCGAACCTGCGGGCGTCGACCCCTCCGATGACCGATCCGGGCCGGAGGCGCCCGAAGAAGCCCTCTGGCGACGGAGGGGTGCCCCCCCTCACGGTGCCGGCGGCCACGAAGCTCCCGGACAGGACTTCCAGCATCCTGTGGCCGAGCATCCCGCTGCCTCCGAGGACCAGCACCCTCTCCGCGGAATAGGACACGCCGTGACTGCCTTCCGATGGGGCCGACGGGTGGCCGCCGCTCCCGGAGCGTCCGGGGCGGCCGGTCTTTCGACCCAGCCGAAATTATATTGCCGTGCTGTTACTTTGCATACGGCCCAGCCACGGAGGCGCAACAGCTTGGCCGGAAAGAGGCTCTTCGCCGCTTCGTTCGCATATCCCCCGCTCGCGGCCGCCATGTCGGTCGTTGCGTGGAGGCTCCTCCGGCATTGCGACCGGGATTTCACCGTGGTGACCGGTGATGACGACAGGCCCGGAGATCCTGGGCTCGCGCCCCTGGCCTCCTCCGGAGCCCTCGGAGTCCGTCCGGTGCGGTTCAGCGAGTCCGCCGCCCATGTCCTGGCCAGGCGCGTGACCTACCACACGCCGCTCTACCAGCTCCTCCAGATCCCCGACATCTACAGGCCGTGGGCCGCCCCCGCGGCGGGGGAGCTGCTCGCCATGCGCCCGGAGGCCGGAGACGTGCTCGTGACCTTCGCCTCCCCGATGAGCGTCCACCTGGCCGGCCTCGAGGTGGTCCGCTCGGTGCCGGGCCTCCGCTGGGCCGCGTACTTCGGCGATCCGTGGGTGACGAACCCGATGATCAGGAGGATAGCTCCGGCCCGGATCCTCCATGCCCGCCTCGAGCGCAGGGTGGTGGAGGCGGCCGACATGCTGGTCTTCCCCTGCGCCGAGATGAGGGACCTCACCCTGTCAGGATACCCGTCCTCGATCTCCGACAAGGCGAGGGTGGTCTCGCACGGCTACGAGGAGGCGCTGTATCCCGCTGCGGTGCCGCCCCGTGACGGGAAGCCGTTCATCGTGAGGCACCTCGGGAGCCTGTACGGCTCGCGGAGCCCGTCGGACCTCATCTCGGCCCTTGCGCTCATCGGTGACGGATCCCCCTCCCTGCTCGACACCATGAGGTTCGAGTTCTACGGGCATTCCTCATCGGGAGGGGAGATATCCGCGCTGCCTCCCGGGCTCGTGACTTTCCACCCCCAGGTCCCGTACCTGGAGAGCCTGGCCCTGATGTCGACGGCCGACGCCCTGCTCGTGATAACGCCCTCCGAGGAGGAGTCGGGCGCCTTCCTGCCGTCGAAGCTCGTGGACTATGCCGGAGCGGGCCGCCCGGTGATCGGCATCTGCAGGCCCGGCGCCTGCGAGCGTCTGGTCGGGGGGCTGGGGGGATGGGTCTGCGGGACCGGGTCGCCCGGGTCGGTGGCCGACGGCCTCGCCTCGCTGGTGCGATATCTGGAATCGGCCGTGGACAGGAGGAATCCCTGGGGAGATCCCGCCGTCAGGGCGTCCCTGAGGGCGGAGGAGACCGGCAGGATCTTCGGCGGCTTCCTGGAGGAGCTCTCCTGAAGGGGCGCGCGGGAGATTCCCCGGGAGCGCCGGGGGGGTCGCCGCACAGGCACGTCGCCGTGACCTTCACGGGCAATGTGATCGCGTTCATCGCCGCGATGGCGGGGGGCATGATCACCGCCCGAGTGCTAGGCCCCGCCGGGAGGGGCACCTTCGCCCTCCTCCACACCACGCCCGACCTGATAGTTAGCTTCGTCCTCCTGGGCATCATCCAGACCAACGTCTGCTTCGTCTCGAACGGCATGCTGCCCGCGGGGAGGGCGCTCGCCGTCTCGGCCCGGGCGGCGCTGCTCCAGACGCTGGCCGGGCTCGCCGTGTTCGCGGTGTTCGTGCTGGGCTTCCGCGGCCAGTTCTTCGGGGATTCCAGCGGACGGATGATCCTCCTCGCCGCCGCCCTCGTCCCCCTGGGCATCCTCCAGGCCCACTGGTCGTCGATCATGAGCGCGCTCAGGCTCTTCGGCCGCCTGGCCGTGATCCGCGCCCTTGCGCCGGTTCTGCTCGCGGCCCTGTACGCCGTCCTCCTGGTGTGGCTGGGGCTGGGCGTCGGAGGCGGGATAGCGGCGGTGGTGGCCTCCACCCTGATCGTCACCGTCCTGATGCTTCTGGCGATCCGAAGGCGGCGGGACCCGGACGGGGCCCCCGGAGGGGATGGCGGCGCTCTCTGCGAAGGGTTCTGGAAGAGGTACCTGTCGTACGGGATCAAGCTGCACGCATCGGCCCTTGTCTGGTACCTGATAATCCGGATCGACATCTACATGATCAAGTCGATCCTGGACATCGAGTCGGTGGGTTTCTACTCGCTGGCCTCGAGCCTGGCGGAGAAGCTGTGGCTGGTGTCGGCATCAGCCAACACGGTTCTGCTGCCATCGCTGGCCGCCGTGGCCGACCCCGTCGAAAGGGCGCGGCTGGCGGCGAAGGCCGCGCGCCAGCTCACGGTCGTCCTCCTCCCCTTCTTCCTGCTGGGCGCGGTGCTGGGCAGGCCGCTGGTCGTGCTCCTCTACGGGGCCGAGTTCGAGCCGGCGACTCTCCCCTTCATCATCCTCCTAGGCTCTACCCTCATGCAGGCGCACAGGTCGATGACGGCGAGCTTCTTCGAGAGTTCGGACCTGGCACTGGTGAACGTGGCGACCCGCATCGCGGCCTTCGCGCTCAAGGTGGCGCTCAACCTGCTGCTGATCCCCGCCCTGCTCATGGAGGGCGCCGCCCTTGCCAGCCTGGCGGCCTATTCGTTCGAATGGCTGATCGGCACCGGCGTCTTCCTGCGCCGCACGGGCCTCCGCTGGCGCGAGGCGATACCCGGCCGTGGGGATCTCGCGGCGGTGCGGGCGAAGACGGGCGACCTGCTCGGGGCGGTCCTCCCCTGGCCGAGGAGACCGGGATCGTGAAGCCCTCCTGGTGCTTCGCGGGAGGCGGGGCCAGGGCCCTTGCCGGCCTCCCCGACGGAGGCTCCGAACGGCAGGTCGCGATCCTCTCGGCCGAGCTCGCGAGGCGCGGGCATCCCGTGACCATCCTCGTCCCGGGTCCCGCGGAAGAGGGAACCGTCTCGGGTGTCGGGATCGTACGGGGCTGGGAGGCCGTGTCGGCCTGGCCGCGGGGGCTCAGGTTCTGGGCCGGCAGGCTGCCCTCCCTGAAGCGCGCCTTGAGGAAGCTCGAGCCCGGAGTCGTCTACACGAGGGGATTCTCCGTCTTCGCGCCATCGGTCGCAGGCGCCGCCCGCAGGATCGGGGCGCCCTACCTCGCCGCCCTGGCCTGCGATGACGACCTCGTTACGAGCCCATCCGGCGGGCCTTCGGGCGCCGTAGGCAGGGCAGGGTACGGCCGGGTCGCGAGAGCCGCATTCGTGCGACTGGCACTGCGCCGGGCCTCGATGGTGCTTTCCCAGCACTCGGGCCAGCTCGCGGAGTGCCGGAGGATGGGGCTCCCGTCGGAGGTCGTCAGGAACGCCTTCGTCCCCTTCGAGAAGCCAGCGGAGCGCCCCGTGATGTTCGATGCGTGCTGGATAGGGCATGTCTCGGCCTTCAAGGGTTTCGACAGCCTGGTCGAGCTGCTCTCGAGGGTTGCGGACCGGCGCCTCAGGGTGGCCGTGGCCGGTGCCGTGCAGGACCGCGCGTGCCGCGGTATGCTCGAGAAGGCGCTGGAATCCGGGCTGATCGAATACCTGGGGGAGATCCCCCACGCGGAGGCCCTCTCGGTGATGGCATCCTCGAAGGTGCTGCTCAACACCTCGCCCTCGGAGGGCTTCTCCAACGCCTTCCTCGAGGCATGGTACCTCGGGAGGCCCGTGCTCAGCCTCGAGTCCGACCCCGACGGCCTCCTGTCGGGCGCCGCCCCCCTGGGGATCTGTGCCCGGGGCCGCATGGAAGCGATGGAGGACGGGCTCCGCAGGCTTCTCTCGGATGGAGGGGCCAGGCACGACATGGGCGAGGCCGGGCGCAGGCGCGTCGAAGCTCACCACCTCGCCGGCCCCGTGGTCGATTCGCTGCTGGAGGCTGCAGGTCGGGCGTCGGGCGGCTAGGCGCGGCCGGCGCGCAGGATGCCCCAGCCCCTGGGGGGGACCGCCGCGACGGGAGCCCCGCCGCCGGGTGCGCCGGGGATCTCCGGAACGCCCTCCCCCGACGGCAGGGGCCATCTGAAGCCCGACGAAGCCTCCCGGACCATCGGGATCAGGCCGGGATCGAAGCCCAGAAGCCGGCAGTGCAGGATGTCGGCGTCCACCGGGCTGTCCGAGCACGTGACGAAACCCAGCGGCAGGGGGTCGGGCATCATCGGCCCGTCGCCCTGGCCGCAGACCAGCGCGTCGGTCAGGCTGACGACCCTCCTCTGCGGGACGTCGGCCATCGTCCCGTCGACCCTCCCGTAAAGGGCGATCCTGTCTATGTCGAGCACCGTGCGCCATACGGTGTCGTTCCCCGACCAGCCTCCGTCTATCTCGGCCTCGCCGTGGAGGAGCCTCTGCAGTTCGAGCGCGATCCTCACGCCTGAGAGCATGGCGGGGAAGGACCGCCGCCCGATCCTACGGTTCGAGGCGTCGAGCAGGTTCTCCGCGATGGACTTGAGCACCGACCGGCCGGGGTAGCAGTCGCCCCCGTCCCGCGCTCCGCCCTTCCTGTGGTGCGGCAGGAACTCCTTGTTGCCGTTGATTCCCACCAGGTTCTTGAGTGCGCCTGTGATGCCCGCCTTCCGGTGCGTCTTGAGCTTGGGAAGGCTGAGGATGACGTCGGACTCCAGCGCCTCCTTCGATATCAGGTACTGGTGCCGCCCCGGGAAGTGCCTCCTGGAGATCAGACCGGGATCGTACATCGTCACCCTGAATCGCCCGGGCGGGCTGGACACCGGTTCGAGCAGGCTGTCGCACCCGAGGTCGAACAGCACGAACCTGTCCTCCGGCCGGACATCCCGGTCGTGGCCCGCGTCGAGCCCCGCCCCCCGCATGATGGTGCGGCGGAAGTCGATCACATCGACCCTGCGGCCCTTCGCCGCCTCGGCGATCCGGGCCCGCAGCTCCGGCGTGACGAGCGAATCCCAGATGCAGCCCTGCACGGGGGCGTCTCCGATGGCCACCGACGAAGGGTCGGACTCAAGCACGAGGCCGAGCGCGGCCAGCACGAACTCCGGATGCGTCGCCATGCAGTCGATCCCGCCGCCCGAGGCGTTTCTGTGGTAGACCCAGTTGGGCTTGATGAGCACCCTGGAGCCGGGGGCTATTCGGATGGGCTGCCCGCCGGAGGCGCCGGAAGCCGCCTCGCGGACCAGCCGGGCGAGCGCCTCGCGGGAGTACCACTCCTTTTCCGGCACGCCCATCGAAAGGGCGCAGGCGAGACCCGTCACAGGCCCTCCGGCAGACCGTCGATACCCCCGGGGGCGCGCAGTCTGCATAATCGAACCGGTCCCGCCGGGGGGCCGGCCGCACGATCCCTACCGACTGGGGGAACAGGTTCTGAAGATAGCCATCGGGACCGACAGGGGGGGATGGCACCGGAGGTTCGCCGAAGCCGTCGAGCGCCGGGCCCTAGATCGCCCCGGACTGGAGTACGGGTTCGTGAACCTGGACAGGAGCGACTGGCTCGCCCGGGTGGCGGGAGCCTCCCTGGTGATCTGGAAGCCTCCCTACATGGGCCATGAATTCGCGGGATACGTCAAGGAGAAGATCCACTTCCTCGAGCATCACGCGGGGCTGACGGTCGTCCCGGGCTTCGAGACGGTCTGGCACTTCGAGAGCAAGGCCGCCCAGAGCTACCTGCTGTCCCTCGCAGGCATACCCACTCCGCGGACCTTCGTCACCTTCGACTACGACGAGGCGGCTCGGCAGGCCGGCCGGGAGGAGTTCCCCGTGGTCCTCAAGGGCTCGGCCGGGGCGGGGAGCGTGAACGTCAGGGCTGTGCGCAGCAGGGAGGAGCTCATGGGCTTCGTCCGCCGCGCCTTCAGCCTGACGCTGTGGGACCGGACGGCGGCCGGGGGGCGCGGCAGGCTCTCGAGGCTGGCTTCCGGCATCGGGAGGGACTGGTTCGCGGACTTCCTGCGGAGGCGCCGGAGGGGCGAGCAGCCGTTCGGCTTCGCGTACTGGCAGGAGTTCGTTCCCGGCAACGACGCCGACCTCCGCATCACCGCAATCGGCGACAGCTTCGCGACAGGTTTCTGGCGTGACAACCGGCCGGGCGACTTCCGCGCCAGCGGCAGCGGCAGGATCGACTACGACAGGCCCGTGCCGGAGGAGGCCATGCTGGCCTGCCTGGGCATCAACAGGCGCTTCGGCTTCGACTCCATGGCCTACGACATCCTCTTCCGCGACGGACGCATGCTGGTGTCGGAGATGTCCTACGGCTATTCCGACTCCGCCGTCCACGGGGTCGCCGGATACTGGAGGCTCGAATCCCCCGGCTGCCTGAGGTTCGTGGAGGGGCATACCTGGCCCCAGGATCTCTGGGTCGACTGGGCGATCTCGAAGGCCGACGCGGCCTCGGGCGCCAGGGCCGGGACCGCTTCCCCGGAGGGCCGTGACCCGGAGCGCTGACAGCCCCCGGGTCGTCGTGCTCGCCGAAGCCTCGCCGTCCGACGGGGCGGCAGTCGGGGGCGTGAGCGGATACCTCAGGGCCCTCTCGGCGCACATGCCCCGGAGCTGGACCCTCCTGACCCCTTCGCCGGACGCGGAGGGAGGGCCGTACCGCCTGGGCGCGTCCCTGGCCGGGTGCAGGCTCCCTCACAGGATCGTGTTCCCGGTCAGGCTGCTGCTGCATCTCCGCACGCTCTCCCGGCTGCGGCCCTGCCTCGTCTACTCCCACAGCAACGAGGCCTCCATGCTGCTCTGCGCCCTCAGGTCGCTCGGCATCGCGAAGTGGCGCCTCGTGCACCACCAGCACGGCTCCGAGAACCCCCTGACCTACGCCACGTTCCGGATCGGCAGGCGCTTCGGGCTTCCCGCCGCCTACGGCCGCGTGCTTGGCTGGATGCACCGGAAGGTCGACCAGGTGATAGCCATCGACGGCAGATGCCTCGAGGATAACGTCCGGTGGGGCGTGCCCCGCGAACGGGTGACGCTGCTTCCGAACGCAGTGGACACCGGTCTCTTCTCGCCCTCGGAGGAGGGGCGCAGGAGCTTCAGGGAGGGCGCCGGGATTCCCACGGGCGCCTTCCTCTTCTGCTTCGCCGGTCGCCTGGAGGATGTGAAGAGGGTGGACCTGCTCCTCGACGCGTTCGCCCTGCTCGGCGGCTCGCCCTGGCTCGTCATCGCGGGAGACGGATCGAGGAGGGGCGACCTGGCGCGCAAGGCGTCGGGCTCGCCGGGATCCGGGAGAACCGTGTTCACGGGTGCGCTCGGCCCCGGGGCCATGCCCCAGTTCTACGCGGCCTCCGACTGCCTCGTTCTGCCCTCCGCGGCCGAGGGGGTGCCGCTGGTGATCCTCGAAGCGATGGCTGCGGGTGTGCCCTCCATCGCCACGGCTGTCGGCGGGGTCCCGGACCTGCTGGACGAATCCTCCGGCATCCCGGTCGATCCGTCGGCTTCCCCGGCGGATCTGGCACGGGCCATGGAGAGGGCGATGGCGGCACGGTGGGACCGCGGTGAGATCAGGGCCCGGGCGGAGTCCTACTCGGCCGCCTCGGCCGCCTCCATGCTGGACGGGCTATTCAGGAGGATCTGCGGTCCCGGGTCGGTCTGAGGGCCCTACGGGCGCAATCCCTGCCCACCCGAGCACCTCGCCGACGCTCCGGGAGTACGCCTCGAAGGAGTATTTCCTCGAGGCTTCCAGGCCCCTGAGCGCCAGGGCCTCCCTCGAACCCGGGTCGTCCAGCATCCTCCCGAGCGCCCGGGCAAGGGCCTGGGGATCCTCCGGCGGGGTCAGGATTCCGGCAGCCCCGTCGTCGAGCACTTCTGGGATGGCCCCTATGTTCGAGGCGACCACGGGCACGCCCTTGCTCATGGCCTCGGCCAGGACGAGGCCGAACGCCTCCTCGCGCCTCGTGGGGAAGACGAACACGCAAGGCTCCGACTCGAATCCCGCCTCGATCTCATCGTGGCCGAGCTCTCCGCGCAGGTCGACCGAGCCGTCCAGGCCCCTGTCCGAGACCCATCTCCCGATGGCTGCGAAAATGCCGGCCTCCGTCTCGGGGCCGATCAGGACGAGCCGGGGCATCGAGGGCCGCCGGGATGCGAGGAGGTGGTAGGCCTCCAGGATGTCCCACACCCCCTTGCGGGCCCTGACGGTCGACAGGAAGACGATGGAGGACGGTTCGAGGCGAGCCCTGCGGGACACCTCGGCGGGATCGGAATACCTCCAGCCCGGGGGGAGGCAGTTCAGCAGCACCCGCACCCGGCCGGGCGCGACGCCGACGGCCCTCAGGTCCTCCGCGACAGCCTCGCTCGGCCCGATGCAGCGGTCGAAGGACTTCCAGAACTTCACCGCATTCATGGCCTGGAAGCGGTTCGGCCCCTGCGAGAGGGACCTGTACCTCACCATGTGGGAGTAGCCTATCCAGTTGCGCGACAGGTGCCGGAGCAGCGGGAGGAAGAAGTAGTCGAAGGTGAGGGCCGGCGGCAGGGACGCGGGCAGGTAGAACGCCGCGTCGTACCGGCCGGAGAGCCCCAGAGCGCCGGCCTCCAGCCCCATCCCCGCGGCGCGCGCGAGCTTGTGGAGCCTGATCTTGCCTATCTCCGTGTTGCGCCTGGAGAAGGCCCTGTCCAGGATGGACACCTCGCAGCCGTTTTCGCGGAGGGCCCGCACAAGGAACCTGTTCATCACGAGCGAGCCGTGCATCGCCCCGGAATTGTTGCCGACCACGAGGATCCTGGGTCTGTCAGCTCC
>JAKLEF010000059.1 GCA_022703195.1 Candidatus Fermentibacterota bacterium
CCGGGTCACCGGGGTGGACAGGCGAGACGGGGTCAGGCTGAACCTCGATGGCGGCTCCTCGCTCCTTGTCAGGCTGAGCGGCACCGAGCCCCTGGCCAGGGTCTACCTCGAGGCGGATTCCGAAGATGCGCTGTCCGGTCTCGAGGCGGCGGTCATGCGGGCCCTCTCGGAGGCCTGACGGCATGCAGCTCGATCCCCGCGACCTCGTCCTCGATCTCGCGAGCCTCCGCAACGGGAGCAATTCCGGATCGTTCGAGATCGACATGTCGGGCATCGACTGGGGGATCGAGGACGCGGAGCCGGCATCGCCTTCGGGAACACTGGACCTGGATGTGAACTATTCGGAGAAGTCGGTGATCGTCCGCGGGAGGCTTTCGGCGTGCTTCGCCACCAGCTGCGCCCGCTGCCTCGGCAGGGCGGTGTTCGAGGTCACCGAGGACGTGTTCGCCGCCTTCTCGCGCGACGGCGGGAACACCGCCGACGGTGAGATGGCGAGGCTCCCGAGGGACGGCAGGAGCCTGCGGCTACTTGACGCAGTGAAGGAAGCGGTAATACTTTCGGTCCCCGGAAAGCCGCTCTGCCGCGAGGACTGTCGCGGGCTCTGCCCGGTGTGCGGGGAAAATCTGAACGTCAGCCGGTGCGGGCACGAAGGTGCCGCGGGCGCCGGATGTGTTCGTTGAACGGGATCGGGCCGGGCTGCCCGACGGAAGGATGAGAGATGCCTGTTCCAAAGCGGAGAACGTCGACGACTCGCCGTGACAAGCGGCGCACCCACTGGAAGCTCGAGGCCGGATCGACCAGTTCCTGCCCGAAGTGCGGGGAGCCCAGGCTGCCGCACAGGATCTGCAGGCACTGCGGGTTCTACGACGGCCGCCAGGTCACCGAGGCCCGGACCGAATAGGACGGGCCGTTGTCGTCCGAGGTGAGGGTGGCTGTCGACGCGATGGGGGGGGACAGGGGTCCCTCCGCAGTGGTCGACGGTGCAGTGGAGTTCTTCAGGGGGGGGGCCCCCGAAGTCTCACGAGGGGTGAGCCTCACAGTCGTGGGTGACACCGCCGTGCTCGAACCGCTCCTGGCTCGGGCCGGCGCCGGCAGGTACCGGATCGACCTCGCCCACGCGAGGCAGGTCATCGGGATGGACGAGCATCCCGCCGAGGCTCTCAAGGCCAAGCCCGACAGTTCCGTCATGGTCATGGCCGGCCTGCAGAAGTCCGGGCGCGTCGATGCGATGGCAGGCCCCGGGAATACCGGCGCGATGATGGCGGCGAGCCTCTTCGCGCTCGGGAGGCTCGAGGGCGTATCGAGGCCAGCCATAGCGGCCACCTTCCCCACTCTCGGCAACCCGGCGGTCGTGCTCGACGTCGGGGCCAACGTCGGGTGCAAGCCCGAGCACCTGCGCCAGTTCGCGCTCATGGGCTCCGCCTACTCCCGTGGCGTCTTCGGCATCGGGCGCCCGAGGGTCGCGCTGCTCAACGTGGGCGCCGAGAGGACCAAGGGGTCCCCGGTCGAACAGCAGACCTACGACCTCCTCTCGGAAGGCCCCCCGGGAATCGAATTCATCGGGAACATCGAGGGTGACGGCATATTGAAGGGCGAGGCCGACGTGGTGGTCTGCGACGGCTTCGTGGGGAACGTCATCCTCAAGTTCACCGAATCCATCTCGCACCTCATAGGGGGGGCCCTCTACAGCGAGATGATCAG
Source organism: Candidatus Fermentibacterota bacterium (assembly GCA_022703195.1). Taxonomy (GTDB): domain Bacteria; phylum Fermentibacterota; class Fermentibacteria; order Fermentibacterales; family Fermentibacteraceae; genus Fermentibacter. The sequence goes on from JAKLEF010000059.1 coordinate 1,702, forward strand.
CCACTGGTCCAGCCGCGCCGGTTTCCTCCTGATGCGGCCCGCGTTCAGCACCCTCTGGAAGCGCCTCGATTCCGCCGAATACGGCGGGGCGCCTCTGCTCGGGCTGAACGGCGTCTCCATAATCGCGCACGGGAACTCCGGTCCCCAGGCGATCAAGAATGCCATAGCCGCCGCATGCGGCTTCTTCAGGAGCGGCGTGAACCGCATGATCGGAGAAGGGTTGGGGGGCATGTCGGCACTTCAGGGGGTGAGCCAGTGAAGAGGCAAGCTTTCGTCGTCGGAACCGGTCACATGGTTCCGGAGGCGATCCTGACTAACGCTGATCTCGAGAAGATCGTGGATACGACCGACGAGTGGATAACCACCAGGACAGGGATAAAGACCCGCCACATCACCGACGCCTCCACCGCGACATCCGACCTCGCACTCGAAGCGTGCAGGAGGGCGATGGAGGATGCCGGATGGGCCCCCGGCGACGTCCAGGCGATCATCATGGCGACCGTCACGCCCGACCACGCGTTTCCGGCCACGGCCTGCCTGGTCGCGAACCGGCTCGGCCTTCCGCATGTCCCGGCATGGGACTTCGAGGCTGGATGCAGCGGTTTCGTCTACGGGATGATACAGGCCCGGGCCTTCATCGAGGCCGGTCTCTTCGACAGGATCCTGGTCGTGGGTGCCGAATGCCTCACCAAGATCACGAACTGGAAGGACCGCGCGAGCTGTGTCCTGTTCGGCGACGGGGCGGGAGCCGCGGCCGTGTCCAGCCAGGGCCCCGGGGGGCTGCTGGGTGGATTCCACTGGGGCAGCGACGGCGCGATCAGCGACTTGCTGGTGCAGCAGGCCGGCGGCTCCAGGATGCCCGCGACCCGCGAGACTGTCGATGCGGGCCTCCACTGTATCGCGATGAACGGTTCCGAGACCTTCAAGCACGCCGTCAGGGCGATGAGGGACTCGTGCATGCTCGCCCTCGAGATGGACGGCACGCCGAAGGAGTCCGTTGATCTCCTGATCTCCCATCAGGCCAACTACAGGATCATCGACGCCACTGCGAGGGCGCTCGACCTCCCTCCCGAGAAGGTCTTCGTGAACATAGACAAGTACGGGAACACATCCGCCGCCTCGATCCCCATCGCCCTCGACGAGGCCCGTAGGAGCGGAGTGGTGAAGCCGCCCATGACCGTGGTCCTGGCGGCGTTCGGCGCCGGGCTTACATGGGCCGGCATGATCGTGAAGTGGAGCTGAAGGTGGAGGCTCCACGCCGGAGAGGAGGGGCGCATTGACGGATCCGAGGACGGCAGTGGTGACGGGGGCGGCCAGGGGCATAGGCCTGGCGGTCTCCCGCAGACTGGCAGCCGACGGTTGGACCGTGGCGGCATGCGACATGCTCGACGAGCAGCTCGCCGCATCGGCGAAGGAGGTCGGCCCCCTCTACAGGCCCTTCCACATGGACGTCACCGACGAGGCGGACGTTAACGCGGCGTGTGAACGCATCCTCGCCGAGAATCCACCGGTGCTGGGCCTAGTTAACAACGCAGGCATCACGAGGGACAGCCTCCTGATGAGGATGGACGCCGAAGCCTGGCGGAAGGTCCTCACCGTCAACCTCACCGGGGCCTTCCTGGTGACGAAGACCCTCTCTAAGACGATGATGAGACAGAAGGCCGGGTCCATCGTGAACATATCCTCCGTGGTAGCCCTCGTGGGCAGCGCGGGGCAGGCCAACTACGCGGCCAGCAAGGCCGGGCTCATAGGTTTCACGAAGTCCCTCGCGAGGGAGCTGGCACCCCGGAACATCCGCGTTAACGCGATCGCGCCGGGTTTCATAGAGACCGAAATGACCCTGAACCTCCCCGAGGAGGTTCGCAGGGGCTATGCCGAGAGGATCCCCCTGGGGAGGATGGGCAGGCCCGAGGATGTGGCCGAGCTGGCGGCGTTCCTGCTCGGCGACGCATCCTGCTATCTGAACGGAACAGTGATACCGGTGGACGGCGGATTGTCAACCTGAGAGGAGAGACACATGTCCCTCGAGAATCGTGTCACGGAGATCATCGTAAACAAGCTGGGCGTCAGGTCCGAGGAGGTCACCCCCGAGGCCAGCTTCCAGACGGACCTCGGGGCCGACTCCCTCGACCTCGTCGAGCTGATGATGGATTTCGAGGACTCCTTCAAGCTCAAGATATCCGACGAGGACTCCTCGTCCCTCAAGAGCGTCGGCGACGTGATAAAGTACCTCAAGGCCCACGGGGTAGAGGAATAGCGGCCCCGCCGCTCCGGCCGTCACTTACTGCACAAGGACGGGTGAAGTGAAGAGGCGGGTTGTCATCACCGGCATGGGAGCGATGAGCCCCGTCGGGCTCAACGTCGCGGAGTGCTGGTCGAACACGGTTGCCGGCAGAAGCGGCATAGGGCCCATCACACTGCTCGATCCGGCCCCCTACACCACCCGCATCGCGGGAGAGGTGCACGGATACGAAGCCGAGAAGTTCCTCGACCGCAAGCTGGCGGCGCGTTCCGACAGGTACACGCAGTTCGCCATCGTTGCGGCCAACGAGGCCTTCGCCTCCGCCGGGCTCGGCGGAGGGGCGATCGATCCGAACAGGCTGGGTGTGATCATCGGTACGGGCATCGGGGGTCTCGGGACCCTCGAAACCGAGCACAGCAAGGCCCTCGAGAAGGGCGTCGACCGGATAAGCCCCTTCTTCTGCCCTATGATGATAGGCAACATGGCCAGCGGGCGCGTCGCAATCGAGCTGAACGCGAAGGGCATCAACTATGCCACCGTGACTGCGTGCGCCACGAGCGGGCACGCCGTAGCGGCCGCCATGGACGCCATCAGGCTGGGCAGGGCCGACGCGATACTGGCCGGAGGGGCCGAAGCCCCCATCACCATGATGGGGCTCGGGGGATTCTGCTCACTGAAGGCGCTGTCCACGAGGAACGACGACCCCCTCACCGCCTCCAGGCCCTTCGACAGGGACCGCGACGGGTTCGTCATGTCAGAGGGCGCCTCGGTCGTCGTGCTCGAGGACTACGATTTCGCCATGAAGCGCGGCGCGCCGATCCTGGCCGAGATGCTGGGAGCGGGGATGACCTGCGACGCCTTCCACATCACGGCACCCGCCGAAGGCGGCGAGGGGTCGGCGAGGGCCATGATCCTGGCGATGGAGGACGCGGGCCTCACCCCCTCGGACGTCGACTACATCAACGCACACGGTACGTCGACCGAGCTCAACGACGCCGGCGAGACGATGGCCATCAAGACCGCGCTCGGCGAGGACCACGCCCGCAGGGTGATGATCTCATCGACCAAGTCGGTCACCGGCCACATGCTGGGCGCCGCGGGCGCCATAGAGCTGATCTTCTGCGTCCTGGCCATGCGTGACGGGGTCGTGCCCCCGACGGCGACCCTCGTGAACCCCGATCCGGCCTGCGACCTGGACTACGTGCCGGGCGAGGCGCGCCAGGCCCGGGTGGACCATGCCCTGAGCAACTCCTTCGGCTTCGGCGGGCACAACGTCACCCTGGCGGTCGGCCGCATATAGTGCAGACATCGTCCATGGACGCCTCCACCGCCGTACTGGCGGCGGAGGCGTCGATCGGATACGGCTTCGGGAACCGAGCGCTGATCCGCAGGGCCCTGACGCACCGCTCCCTCGGCGGTGACGATTACGAGCTCCTCGAGTTCCTCGGCGATGCGGTGCTCGAGCTGCTGGCGCGCGAGCTGCTCCTCGAGGAGCACCCCCTCGAGGACGAGGGCCGGCTGACCCGCAGGAAGCGTTCGCTGGTATCCTCGAGGGCGCTGGCGTCGGCGGGGCGCAGGCTCGGGCTCGACGGAGCCGTGATGGCCGGCGGGGGGATGCCCCGCCCCTCCGGCTCGGTGATATCGGACGTAGTGGAGTCCGTCTGCGGGGCGGTCTATCTCGACGCCGGCCTGGACACTGCGCGGGCGGTCATCAGGAAGGCAATACTGGTCCCGTTGCTCGAGGGCGGGTCGGACCCCGGGGCCGACCCGAGGAGCGGTCTCCAGGAGATGTGCCAGGCCCGCGGAATGGAGCCGCCCGTATACAGGGTCGTGCGAAGCGGCGGGCCCGATCACGATCCGGTGTTCGAGGCCCGGGTCTCCCTCGCGGGGCGCGAGGCCGGCTCGGGCAGTGGAGCGACCAAGAGGCAGGCGCAGTCGGCCGCGGCCAGGGATGCGCTCGGCCGTTTCAGAGGAGGGCAGGATGGACTACTTTCTGTCGGAGGACATCAGGGCGATACGGGAGCTCTGCTCGGAGATAGCGGAGAAGCACATAAGACCCGTCAGGGAGGAGCTCGACAGGGAGAACCGCTTCCCCCACGAGATAATGAAGGTGCTGGCTGACAGCGACCTCTTCAGGATCTACATCCCGACCGAGTACGAGGGCCTGGGCCTGGGCACGCTCTCCCTCTGCGTCGCGGCCGAGGAGCTCAGCAAGGTCTGCGCCGGCGTCGCGACCACCTATGCGGCCAACGCCCTGGGAGCCATGCCCATCCTCCTGAGCGGCAGCGACGATCAGAAGAAGCGGTTCCTCCCCGGGCTCGCATCCGGGTCGAACCTTGCGGCCTTCGGCCTCACCGAGCCCGACGCCGGGAGCGATGCCGGCGGCCTCAGGACCAGGGCGATCCGCGACGGCGACTCGTACGTGCTCAACGGCACCAAGCAGTGGATCACCAACGGCGGGGAGGCGAAGGTCTACACCATCATCGCCCTCACCGACCCCGACCGCGGGGCCCGCGGCGCATCGGCGTTCATCGTTGAGGACGGCACGCCGGGCTTCAGCTACGGCAAGAAGGAGGACAAGATGGGCATCCGCGCCTCGGCGACCAGGGAGCTGGTCTTCGAGGACTGCAGGATCCCCGTGGAAAACCTGATCGGGCGCGAGGGCACGGGCTTCATGGTCGCCATGAAGACCCTCGACAACTCGAGGCCGGGCGTGGCCGCGCAGGCCGTGGGCATCGCCCAGGGAGCCCTCGAAGAGGCCCTCGTCTACGCCTCCCAGAGGAAGCAGTTCGGGCAGCGCATCGACTCCTTCCAGGGCATCCAGTTCATGCTCGCGGACATGGCCACTCAGGTGGAGGCCGCCAGGGCGCTCACCTACTCCGTCGCACGGATGATCGACGGCGGCGTGAAGAAGTTCGAGAAGGAGGCGGCGATGGCGAAGGTGTTCGCCAGCGACGTCGCCATGAAGGTGACGACCGACGCGGTCCAGATCTTCGGCGGGTACGGGTACATGAAGGAGTACCCTGTCGAGAAGATGATGAGGGACGCCAAGATCACGCAGATATACGAGGGCACCAACCAGATACAGCGCAATGTCATAGCCTCCGCTCTCATCAGGGAGACGGCCTCCAGGGAGAAGTGACCGATGCGGATCGTAGTCGCGATGAAGCAGGTTCCCGACACCGCCGAGGTGAGGATCGACCCCGAGCGGAACACACTGGTGCGCGACGGCGTGCCTTCCATCATGAATCCCTTCGACGCCTACGCGCTCGAGGAGGGGCTGCGCTGGAAGGATGCCCTGGGCGGCGAGGTGATAGCCCTCACGATGGGCCCCCCTCAGGCCGAGGCCATCCTCCGCGAGGCCGTCTCGATGGGCGCCGACCAGGCCGTCCTCCTGTCCGACAGGGCCTTCGCCGGCGCCGACACGTGGGCCACCTCTCACACCCTGGCCGCGGCCGTGGCGAAGCTCGCCCCGGTCGACCTGGTGCTGACAGGCAAGCAGGCCATCGACGGAGACACGGCCCAGACCGGCCCGGGCATGGCTGCCACGCTCGACTGGCCCCAGCTCACCTTCGTCGGCCGCGTGCTCGGCATCGAGGGCGGCAGGATAAGGGTCGAGCGCTATGTCGAGGGCGGGGTCGAGACGCTCGATTCATCCCTCCCGGCGGTGGTGACCGTCCTAAAGGACGCCAACACTCCCAGGATGCCCTCCCTCAGGGGCAAGATGAAGGCCCGCAGCCTGCAGGTGACGGTCTGGACGGCCGCCGACCTGGGGCTTCCCCAGTCCGAGACCGGCCTCGAAGGCTCGCCGACGAGGGTCGTGCGCATAGCCACTCCCGAGTCCAGGAGCGGAGGGGAGATCCACCGCGGATCGCCGGAGGAGCTGGCTGCGATCCTCGCGGACATCCTCCTTGGAGAGGGGGGCGGGGAATGAGCGCCAGGCTGGAGATCAGGACCGACGTATGCACAGGCTGCGGCCTGTGCACCTCCGCATGCCCGTTCGGCGCCCTGTCGCTCGTGGACGGCACCGCGTCCGTCTCGGACGCCTGCACTCTATGCGGCGCCTGCGAGTCCTCCTGCCCGTTCGGGGCTATCCTGATACGGAGGACCGGGACCGTCGCGGAGGGCATCTCCGGGTATTCCGGAACGATGGTGATCGCCGAATCGCGCGAAGGCGCGATCGACCACAGCACTCTCGAGCTGCTCGGAGCGGCCCGGGCGATCGCCGAGGCCGAGGGCGGCCCGGTGAGCGCCCTGCTGATCACCTCCGTGGCCGGTGACGGCCCGAAGGTCCTCTCGGAGCACGGCGCCGACGTGGTCGTGGTTGTTGAGGACCCCGCCCTGGGTCACTACCTGACCGAGCCCAGGGCCGCCATCACGCGCAGGATCATCACCGAGAGGAAGCCCGCGATAGTGCTTGCCGCGGCCACCACCACCGGGCGCGACCTGATGCCCAGGGTGGCGAAGCTCCTGAACACGGGCCTCACCGCCGACTGCACATCCCTGTCGTTCGATCCCGGGAAGGGCTGCCTGCTCCAGACGCGGCCGGCATTCGGCGGCAACATAATGGCCACGATCGTCTGCGAGGGCACGCGCCCCCAGATGGCGACGGTCAGGCCCAGGGTGATGAAGGCGCTCGATCCCGACCCATCCAGAACCGCCGAGATCGTGAGGATCGCCCCCGAGCCAGGGGAACTCGTGTCGAGGGTGAGGCTCGAGGGCTTCAGGGTCCTCGACGAGGGTATCGCCGACATAGCCGAGGCGAGCGTCATCGTTTCCGGCGGCAGGGGCATGAAGACCCCCGAGAACTTCTCGCTCCTCTCGGAGATCGCAGGGCTGCTCGGCGGAAGCGTCGGGGCCAGCAGGGCCGCGGTGGACTCGGGCTGGATCCCGTATCCGCACCAGGTGGGCCAGACCGGCAAGACGGTGCAGCCGCGCACCTATCTCGCGTGCGGCATCTCGGGCGCCGTGCAGCACAGGGTCGGGATGCAGTCGTCCGACACCATAATAGCCGTCAACAGGGACGAGACGGCACCGATCTTCCAGTTCTGCAGCGAGGGCTTCGTGGGCGACCTGTTCGAGATCCTCCCGGCACTCGCGAAGGAGATCCGCCGCCGCAGGGGGTCCGCCTGACGGCCCGTGTCCTGACCGGCGTCCTGCATGTGCACACCAGGCACTCCGACGGGACAGGGAGCGTTGAGGACGTGATCGAGGCCGCGGTCCGCTGCGGCCTCGACTTCGTGGGCATCAACGACCACAGGACCCTCGCGGCCAGGCATGCGGGATGGCTCGGCATGCACCGGGGAGTGTTCGTCCTGCCCGGGGCCGAGCTCGAGGATGCGCAACAGAACTGCCACATCCTCGCCTACGGCATCGACGAGATACCCGGCACGAAGGACACCCGGGAACAGCTCGCGTCCATACGCGAGGCCGGCGGACTCTCCCTGGCCGCCCACCCCTTCGAGAGGGGCGGCCATCTTCCGGGAACGCGCAGCTACGGCTGGACGAGGCCCGTCGAGGGGGTCGACGGCGTCGAGGTCTGGAACTACATGTCCATGTGGAAGGCGGGGCTTTCGCCCTGGAACTTCCGCGACAGGGTCGCCCGGCCCGACGGGATGTCGAGGAGCCCCCTGCGCGAATCGATCCTCACATGGCTCTCGTCGGGCGGCTGCGCCACCGGCGGGC
>JAKLEF010000006.1 GCA_022703195.1 Candidatus Fermentibacterota bacterium
CCGCAGGTCCCTGTCGTCCCTGGTCTCGAGCAGGCTGCGCGCCCGTTCGGAAGCCTGGGCCTTGTCGCCCGAGGCAGCGATGCTCTCGAGGTAGGAGACGGTGACGAGCCAGTACGGATCGGTCATCAGCGACCCGTCCATCGCGGCATCCACCGGCAGGCCCGACGCGAGCCATGCCTGCTCCGCCGCGAGCCTGCGGCCCGGATCGGGGCTGCCCATGAGTTCGTGCAGCAGGTCCCTGTCCTCCGCGCCGAGCATGGCCGCAGCCTGGTCCCCCACCGGCCCGGGGATGGAGGCGAGCCCGCGGATCGCCTCTTCAGCGCCGGGCAGACCTGCCTCGCGCATCCTCGAAGCCGCGCGCAGCGCAACGTACGGCACCGTGTCGCCGAGCAGGGGCTGAAGCAGGGTCGGATCGGCCCTCCCGGCGGCCTCGTACCTCACCGCCCAGAGCGGATCCGAGAGCAGCGGACCGAGGGCGGTGACGGGAAGTGCCCTGGCTGCATAAACCCTCGCCAGGGGCGGCATCGCCGGGATGCCCTCCGGCTGGATCCCGCGGCCCGTTTCGGCCAGATACCTCGCGAGAGGCGCCGTGAGGCTCCGCACGGCGGGGCTGTCCTCCAGCCCGCCTGCGCCCAGCCTTCCGTAGACCTGCATCGCCAGGCGCACGGTCTCTTCGGGGAGGCTGTCGAGTTCTCCCCGCACCAGGCTGTCCACAAGCACCGGCAGGGTCGGCTGCCCGCCCCTGGCGAACTCGTGGAGCATGCGCATCATCAGGGACTCCACGGCCTGCCCCGGCTCCACGCGTTCGAGCATCTCCGGAGAGGGCTCCCCCGCACCGAACTCGAGAAGCCACGGCTCGGGGCCGGTCGAAAGGGGTTCCCCCGCCGACCACGAGGCCCAGGAGGCCATCCTCGCATATCCGCCCTCGAGCGAGAGCAGTTCTTCGATCACGTTCTCCATCCCGTCGGCATGGATCCCGGTCCTGGCGTAGACCTCAGCCATGCCGAGAAGGGTCCGGAGATCGGCGGAGCCGGTTTCAGGAGCCATCGCAACCACCACCGCGAGAAGGGCCGTCATCGTTCTTCCTCTTCCGTGTCATCCCCACCGTCGGCCTCCAGCGATTCCAGGAAGCTCCTCACGAGAACCTCCGCCCTGCCCAGGTCGCCATCCCTGACGAGGACATAGCCCCAGGCCGGGTTGAAGACACGGGCGATGCCGTCGTACATCGGTATCTGCCTGCTCTGCAGGGCGGACTCGATGCCCTCCGCCGCCAGCATGGCCTGCACGGACAGCGCCTCCATCTCGTTGGAGGCCGTGTGCACCCTCACCAGGTCCTGATTCGAGAGATCGACCGTTTCATCGGGGGTCATATCATCCTCCGCGGACATGCCATGTCGTGCCGGTTTGCAGTATCATAGCTCCGAAGGGGGTGCCCCGCCGGGCTGAGATCATACCCCGAGGAACCTGATCCGGGTAATGCCGGCGAAGGGAAGTGCGGTATCCGGGCAGAGCGCCGCGGCCCGGGAAGGGATCCCGAGTGGAGAACATCATCGACGCCGCGAGGAAGGGCGAAGGCCATCCCTCGATCGACGCGGTCGCGCACCGCGAGGGCCTCGGCTCATCCATGATCATCGAAGGCATCACTGAAGGTACGATCGTGATCCCCTGCTCGAACACCTCCGGGAGGGCGAACCCCTGCGGGGTCGGCAGGGGCCTGTCGGTGAAGGTCAATGCCAACATCGGCAGCTCCGCCGACATGGAGTCGGTGGACTCGGAGCTCGAGAAGCTCGACACGGCCGTCCGCTTCGGCGCGGACACGGTGATGGACCTCTCCACCGGGCCCCGCTGGCGCGAGATACTGGCCCGCATCTCGCAGGCCAGCCCGGTGCCGCTGGGCACGGTGCCCCTGTACCAGGTCTTCGGCGAGGTGCTCGAGGGCGGCGGCGAGGCCGGCGACGTGGAGCCCGACGCCATGTTCAGGGCGGTCGAGGACCACTGCAGGCTGGGCGTGGACTTCCTGACCCTGCACTGCGGAGTCACCCGCAGGGCCGTGGCGCTGCTGAAGCATCAGGGCAGGAAGCTGGGCATCGTCTCGCGAGGCGGCGCCCTGATGGCGGAGTGGATGGCCTCGAGGAAGGCCGAGAACCCGTTCTACGAGCGTTTCGACGACCTGATCGACATCCTGCGCAGGTACGACGCAACCTTCTCCCTGGGAGACGGGCTCAGGCCCGGATGCCTCGCCGACGCCTCCGACCGCGCCCAGATAGAGGAGCTTGTCACCCTGGGCGAGCTCCAGCAGAGAGCGTTCACCGCCGGCGTGCAGGTGATGATCGAGGGCCCGGGCCACGTGCCCATGGACCAGATCGAGCACAACATCCGCCTCCAGAAGACCCTCTGCAGCGGCGCGCCGTTCTACGTCCTCGGGCCGCTGGTGACCGACATCGCTCCGGGCTACGACCACATCACCTCGGCAATCGGCGGGGCCATGGCGGCCTGGTTCGGGGCCGACTTCCTGTGCTACGTCACCCCCGCCGAGCACCTCAGGCTGCCTGACGTCGACGACGTGCGCACCGGCACGGTGGCGGCGAGGATCGCCGCGCACGCCGCGGATGTGGCGAGAGGCAGGAAGGGCGCCAGGGACAGGGACGACGCCATGGCCCTCGCCCGCGCATCCTTCGACTGGGAGAGGCAGTTCGCGCTTTCGGTCGATCCGGAGATGGCCTGCACCGAGCGCCGCAGGGCCATGCCCTCGGACACGGACGTCTGTTCGATGTGCGGCAGGCTCTGCGCGGTGAAGACCAGCCGCCGCGCGCTGGACGGCAAGAACTGATATCTGCCTCTCTCAGGCAGCTCTGCGACAGAGAGTGACAGGCATGGATTCCCTCCAGAACCATGGGTGGCTTCTCATTATCCAGAATACCTCCCACGATGATCTGACCTTTGATTTCAAGAATACCTCGAAATCGGGATCGTGGGTTCTCTCCCATGTCCTGATGACTGAGTAGCCTTCCGGTGCATCCGTACCGTTGAGGATCAGCAGGTCTGAAATTCCTTCGTTTTCGAGCGAAACTGATTCGATGTTCTCGACGAATGGTGCCAGTACCCACAGGTATTCGTCATCGAGCCCGTACAATCCCACGCCGCAGTCCATGTAAACGCTCGCGCCAGGGTAATCGCCCAGACTCACGAGAGCATTCAGAGTACCGCCGTAGGTCTTGAACCTCCCGACTTCCGACGTCTCCAATATCGACAGTGCTGCAAGAGGGACAGCAAGCAGCAGCATCCATCGATCTGCGATGACGGACCTCAATCCGTACCCTGCCATCAGGATCACGACAGGCATCAGCGGAATGAGGTATCGAATCTGCAGATCCCCCAGTGCGGAGACGTTCAAGGCAAAGGGCACTAGGCCAAGCGCGAAGAGTGACAGGCTCGAAAGGTGTTTGGCATCAATCCTTCTCCTCACCAAGAGGACGATGCCTGCAAAGAACCCCACGGTACCCAGTATCCCAGGGAACAGGAAAGACAGGTTGAGGGTCTCGACAAACAGGTTGACAGCTATTACACGGATCGAACCACACGGAGCGTAGCTGGCCCAATCGAGGAAATACCTCGAGATCTGTCTTTTCAGTTCGGCTGCGTAGATCAGGTAGTGGGGAAATGCAATCAGGACAACTGCTGCCGAGATCGCAGCGATGCGGATGAGGTTCATCCAGTGCATGCCGTCACGCTTCACCAGGTCTCTCGTCATGCAGACGACAGATAGAGCCGCACCCGATGCAGCCAGGATCAGAATAGTCACGATCCGCGAATCCCGCCCGACGAAACCAGCCGACAGGGCTTGTGCTGACATGAGGATCAGCAGCCCCGGGGTCCAGAACCTTCTCATCCAGGATTCGGAACCGGCATGGCCAGCGACGCAGAGGGCTACGGGCAGAACCAGCATCAGACCGGTAGGTCGAGTGCCGATCAGGAAAGCAATCGCCAGAGCGAGTTTTTCTGTCGATTTCATCGATCCGTCATAACTGACGCATGCAAGGAGCAACCAGGACATTGCACAGAAGCCGATCGCCTCTGGTGTCAGCTCGAGGCTTTCGATGAGCAGGACCGTCGATCCGAGCACAACCGGGATGATGGCCAGGAATGCCGTGCGGAAACCACCTGCACTAGCAGCAAGGAGTTTCCTGAGGGTGAGCACGATACCCAGGACTCCGAGTGCGAGCCAGAAAAGCTGGAACAACCTGAAGATGCTGCATGCGGCCGATCCGAAACCCACCCTCAGCAGGGCTTCGAGGAGGAATGGGTTGATCAGGCCGTAGAGCATCCAGGTACTCGAGAAATGTCCGTTGTAGGCCAATTCCGCCCCAGCGCCGATCGCCTGGACGGAATCGATGTATACAGGCAGGTCTTCCAGATGCAGCAAGGCCAGAGCCCACGGTACGGACAGGGGAAGGACCAGCAGAAGGACAGACATGATGGCTACCGGACTGCGTGACTCCATTCCCCCCACCTGCCGCACTGTGCTCCATCCTTTCTCAGTGGTCCTCGAACGAGTCGACCTTGTCGAGATAGACGCCGTCGAACCCGGCTGCGATGATGCGGTCGAGATATGCATCCGGGCTGCCGTAGATGATGGCCTGCCACTCCGGGTCCCAGTACTCCACCAGGTAGTTGCCGGGCCAGTCCGGGTTCTCCGGCCCCAGCCACGACGGCGGATCCGCCGCCCAGGACGGGACCCAGTACCAGCGGTAGTCCTCGGCTTCGCCTATGCTCATGTAGCAGAGCACGATCCTGTCCCCGCCGCCGGGCTTGGTCGAGAGCGCCTCCACCTCTGCGGGACCTAGCTGCTCCCCGCAGCAGAAGAGATCGATCACGAACATGTCATATCCTGTGGCGTCGAGCGCCGCGACAAACCCGTCGGCGCTGCCGAACTCCTGGTCGCTGATCAGGTAGAGGAAGTTCCGGGCCTCCGGCATGCTCTCGACCGGATCTTCGTTCAGCGCCCAGGGTTCGGCGGGATAGGATGGGATGTCGTCCAGGTCCCTGTGGTCGGCCGCGAAGGAAACGTAGCCCCGTTCCGCGCTCCATGCGTAGGAGCTGTCCACCTTCCACTGCGTCCAGCAGTAGTCGGTGGCCATGACCTCGATCCCGTGCGATTCCGCGAGGTCCAGATAGCCGAGCACCCATTCCTTCTCGGCTTCGGGGGTCTCCTCGTCGTCGCCGGTGTAGCCGAAGAAGAGGTCCTCCCTGCCCTGCCCGTCGATGGCTGCCATGTAGGCTTCTACGGGCGTCCCGTCGGGCTCCAGGTCGGCCGTCAGCAGCTCCTGTCCGTTCTGTGGCACCACGATGAAGCCCGGGACCTGCTGCTTCGCATAGGACGACAACCCGGTGACGAAGTCGCGCATCTCCTGCGGGGCGTCCACTCCGCCAGACGGATCATCCGGCCCCCCTCCGCAGGCGCAGGCCAGAAGAAGCGCCAGGGCATCCCCGCACCTCACCTGCCCACCAGCCCTTCCCGGATCATGAACGCGGCGACGCTGTCGGCCACCAGGGCGGCTCCGGCATCGTTCAGATGAGTGCCGTCATAAAAGTATGAAAGGTCGTGGGGCACGGCCGAGGCCAGGTCGTAGCACGCCACGGCCTCTTCGGCGCAGACCTCCCTAACGTCGCGGTTGATGACGTCGAGCATCCTCCAGACCGTGGCCGCCGACAGCGCGTGGTCGGGCCTCTCGATCCTCCACATGAACTCCCCGAAGATGCCGTGCCAGTATTCCGTGTCGTCATAGGCCAGGGGCTGCGTGAGGAATACCGGCGTCACTCCCAGATCCCTGGCCTTTTCGATGAGCTGCCTGACATTGTTACTTGTGTAGTCCTGATCGACCATGAGATCGTGCAGATCAGCCGGCGTTACGGCTTCCGGCCCCTCCAGGGGCACGGGAGTGTAGCCATGCGCCCATGGCGTGCCCTGAACTGGAATCTCGTCAATCCAGGCCTTCTTCAGAGAATAGGCAATCTGGATCAGCCTGCTGTTGCAGAACAGCCACCAGCCCAGGTCAGGTCTGAAGGTCCCGAGATTGGCCTGGGTGCGGGGCAGCATTCCGCTGTAGACGACCATCTCGTTGACGCCCACCAGGAACAGGACGATGTCGGGTTTGACGACCGGGATGACCTCGTCCATGAAGACCAGATGGCCTCTCGTGCCATGCCCTCCGAGACCTCCGTTGCCCACCCAGGTTTTCTGTTCGACCTCGCGAAGATGCTGCTGGAGCTGGGCGGGCCAGGTTCTGGAGTCGTCCAGCTCGAAGCACTGTGTCGTGCTGCCGCCGATGCAGACTATCGTGGTCCATTCGTCCCAGTCGGCCGGGGGTTCCTCGCCCCTCATCCCCCACCTGTTGGTAGAGAATGTACCGCCCGACATCACTCCCGGCAGACTGGACTCGAGGGTCACCCTGACGTGAGGCCTGAGATCCAGCGAGGCGTGGAAGACGCTCCCGGGCGATACGATCCTCATGCCGGCCTCGAGCAGTCCAGCGACGAGGATGAGAGTGAACACGATCAGGAAGCTCCTCTTCCCGAACAGAGCCCACCGCCCGGGAGGGCTTGCGGATATCGAAGTCATCGCCATGCCTGCCAGGATCGCAGCGATGCCCCACACGATCCTGTCCTCCGAAGCGAGAGGCGTGAAATGCGGGCCGATCCATGCGGATAGCGCAAGCAGCGGAAGCCCTGCGAAGACTGCGATCTCCGGCAGCGGAGTCGATCCGGCCCTGCGGAACAGCCTGCCGATCCGGTTCCGGGTCCGCTCCGGCGAGACGACGAGTGAAATGATCGGAGCGGCGATCATCACCGCGCCGGCAGCCACGACCGCGGCCAGAGGGATGGAGTACACTCCCAGAACGGAGGGATTCATGCTCCTGGAGCAGGCGAACACTAGCCAGCAGGAGACCAGGCCACCAAGCAGCATCAGGAACGACGCGATGTGCAGTACATCCATGGATTCCACTCGACGATTCACCGGGTCACCCTCATCAGTTTCCCCTGACTTGAATCATTCTACAAACCAGCAGCCAATGAATCATACTCATCGATTGTTCCTCATCAAAGGTGTGTTCACAGATTGATGTTCAAATGATCCGGAAGGCATGTCGTACAGTCTGATGATGTCCCAGGGGGAACCAACAATCAGTACGTTCATATTCTGGAAATCTGCAATAGAGACATAATATCCGGCTAGTCTATTAGCTTTTCCTATAGCACCATCTGTCCATTTCAACGAGCAAGCCTAACCCTATACAACAGATATAATTCCATCCTTTCATTCAGATGGGAATCATTTGTCTTTAACAGATCGCTCACTTAACATCAACCCTTGATCTCATTCACTTGACATCAGGAAAGAGTATTCTTTGATTTCTCCAACCGGTAACAGTATAAGAAAAGGAGATCTTGATGTACAGGCTTACGATTGTGATCCTGACATTGTCGCTTTTTTCTCAGAAGGCTTCTGCTGTTCGTTTCGGCTTGATATCGGGATCAAGCGTTGTGGAAGAACTCTCTTTCTTTACCGAATCAGGTGGTGAAGGAGGACATGTCGAGTGCTTTACAGAAGGCTCTTATAATGTAACAAAGCCGTACGATGGGATGTACCTCTGGGCGGGATTCGATGCTAGGCTTGACTCACTATCGAGCATTCTTCCAGAGAATGGCTCGATAATTCTATGTTGTACTGGAACGTCCAGATGGAATAGTAAATGGTATACTAATGTCGATTCGATTCCGCAAGGCGAAGTAAACAACAGACCCATTGATGTTGACGCTTATGCGGATGAGTTCGAAGCGCTCATTACTCGGTATGGTTCATCTGGTGTGCATATACCTTCTTCATCATCTCCGGTTCATGAATGGTCGCTTTGGTGTGAACCAGATGGCGGTCAATGTATGGTCGGCGAGATGGAGTTCAAGTGCACTTCTGGATACTGCTCGTGTTTAGGTATGTATGCATATTATACGATTGCACGACGAGCTTGTAGCCGAATCCGAAACTGCGATCCAACAGGAGTTATTATTTCCGGGAGTTTTCTTTCACCTGCCTCTACGGATCCTGACTTCTCCTATTGGGCTCCAGGGTCGAGACAGGCACTTCAACTCTGCTTCAGTGGCGATGAGTCTGCTTCTGGATCAGTCCCTTTCAGATGGCCAGCGGGACCTGATGCATTCGACTATCATCCATATGATTCGAATAGCATGGAGGACAACGACGATGAATCATACTATGACCCTCTGGTTATCGATGATGATGACTTCATGTTCCGAGTGAGAAACTTCCAGCTACTTGATGACAGTCTCGACCACTGGTTCTCAGGTTCGAACCTGGAACCAGTCTGGGACGATATGCCGCTCTACCTTCTTGAGTTCTGCCCAATATACAGCCTGGAGAGTTGGCGACTGCGTTCTGATGCTTTGTTCGACCCGGACAGCATCAGCTACCACACTAAATGGCGCGCGAACTATCATATCACTGGAATTCTCGAACTTATGAGATCGCCAAATCTCAGCGTTATAACTCCATGGCCTGCCTGCAGCGATCAATGGTGGATAAGGGCGAATCCTGGAGAAACATATCCTTGTGTAACTGCGACGAACTACGTTGCAGCTGATTCAGCATACCTTCATTTATCAAATGTACTCTACCAGCATAGCTTTCTGAGCGATTCGACCATATCATCAGGAACATTTGACAGTATCATGATCTGGACATTCGAGCCATCTGATACGCTAGAATTGGAACCATATGTTTATGCACTAAGGACTTTCAGGGATAGTAAGAACAGCCCTTTTGACGAAGAGACGTGCCGGCAGTTAGAGTTGCCGGTCAGAGCATGTGTCGAATCAGTTGAACTCTCATCCCTGACTGGTCAGAATCTTGGCATAGTATACCCGGATTCGAACAACATCATCCACCTCAACGTGGATGGCTATATACTCTATGCGGTCGAAACACTCACAGTAGATCAATCCACAGCATCAACTATAGATCATTCATTTTCTAGTTCACATAGAGTGAGCGCTGACCGACCTGGATTGATGTACATATATGATATTGTCGGACGATGCGTTGCATCGCGTGACTTGATTGATACAAGCCATATTGCCGCGCTTCGCGTATGGAGCGATTACGTCCGATCCGAAAGTACACCAGCCGGATGCTATCTATTGAGACTGATCGATAGTGACGGATCATTCCTCGAGAGTATGAAAGTGGTGATTCCTCGATGAAGAGACTAACAGCAATACTGATACTTGGACTCATCTCTCGAACTTCTGCACAGAGTCCTCAGTGGAGCTTCACCCTGCCGACTAACACTGATGATCGGCTCTTCACATGTCTAGCGCCCTGGAACTATGATGCTGACAGCAAAACAGAATTAGCAGCCTGTACGTACTTCTACGATATTTCTGATCCTGATCTTTCTGGCGGTTACGTGCATCTGCTGACTATCAATCCGCTTGGTTCTCTCGTAAGAGAAAACAACTGGATCTCGACCTATCCGGCATGCTATCATTGCCTACAGTGGGCTGATGTAGATGGCGATCTCGACACTGATCTGATCGCCGGCACCAGCCTGATGACCAATGAGAACACACCCGTGCTGTTTTTCGAGAACCTGAATTATACCTTAAACCAGACCCCGACTCCACTAGTCGCTGGGTATGCATGGGATGTCATTGACATCGCATTCGGCGACTTCAACTACGACGGCATCCCTGATGTCCTTATCATTCGAAACGATGGGCTACCATATGTTCTACCGGGAGTATCCTCATCTTCGTCCGCAGGATGGTCGCTGCTCGGCTCCTCCGCAGTCCCTCTCGCAGTATCCACAAACGACAGCATTCCCCAGCCTGCCTATCGTTCGCTCGATGCTGACATCTGGGACGTCAACTGCGATGGCTTCCTAGATGTACTTCTGTCATCGAACAATGGGACCGTAGAACTAGTATCAGACTCGAGTCTGTCGATGTATAGGGTTCCTTGTCTTTTCGATAAGCACGTGTATTTGTCCGAGGCATCATCTTACATTCCATCCTGTATTGACGAAGGTCGAGTTTCGATATTGCGTGGCAACGCCTGGGACACCGGTATCGCCACTGTTGTTAATGTTGATAACATGCAGTACTTCGATCTCCTCCCCGACAATCGAGATTATAATGTCGAATATGTCTCCGACATCGATTTGATATGTAGTTCCACACCTACGTTATCATCAGTCCTTGTCGCTCTAGCTGAGGCCGGAAACCTCGACATTTCGGATCCAAGATTCCGTAATGGTCGAATACTGTCATTGACGCAGACTGTCTCCGGTTGGGATGTTGCGGAGGTCTGGAGCGAAAGCAGTGGAGCACGGAGTGAGGCCTTTTCAGTGTGCTGGTGCGATCTAAGCTCATCATCGCCAACACAACGTGAGATTATTCTCACGGGTTCCGATCACTTGTACAGTATCGGTGGCACTGCGGACCAGTACTCGCATTTTACACCGGTTTTCAAGATCATATCCGCGCACTATCATGATGGGATGGCGATCGTTCCCATTCATTGCTGGTTCTCGGGAAATGGCTGGTTCGGTGTTCGAGAAGATATTCCCGTAGGTGCATCCCCACATGTCTCGGTACAGACGTTTGCCCAGCCCGACCTGTTCTTTGGTAGACGTAACTGCGTCGAGGGTTATAATCGTTAATGGATACTGCCCTCTGAAAAGGAGCCCGTCATTCCGAAGACCACAGCTTTCAGGATCTTTCTTTCAGCATCCACGGCCCTGGCCGCGGTGTTCCTGCTTCTTCCCTCTCTCTGGACGGGTTTCCTCTCGGATGACTTCCTGGACCTCGATCACGGCTTCTCGGCGGCAACATTCACGAATTACGAGGCAGGCGGATTCAGGCCATTGCTGACCGCCCTGTGGGCATTCGATTCGCATGTCTGGGGCGCCGGGAGAGCCTGGGGATGGCACCTCACGAACATCGTGCTCCATCTCGCATGCGCCTTCCTTCTCTGGAGGATCGCGGCCAGACTGCTGGCGGATGAGAACCGGGCCGCTGTGGCTGCTGCTTTCTTCCTCGTCTCCATGGCTGCGGTGCCTTCGGTGGCGAGGGTGTCGGGCCGCACCACGCCGGCTGCGATGCTCCCGCTTCTAGCCGCGGTTCTTGCGCACTGCCGCTGGGTCTCCGACCACCGGAAGGGATTGCTCGCAGCGGGCCTCTTGCTGTTCCTCGCCTCGCTCTTCACCAAGGAGACGGCCCTCTTCTGCGCTCCGCTCTTCGGGTTGATCTCCGCACAAGCAGCCGACGGGGAGGAAAACGCTCAGTTGGCGATGAAGCGATTCCTCACGACCACGCAAATGTATCTGATCCCGACGCTGCTTTACATCGCATGGCGACTCTACTGGGTGGGATTCGAGCTGGGTTACTCCGAATCCACCGGCTTCGGGCTCTTCATGTTGAACAATCTCGCGGCGTTGTTGAAGCTCCAGGTCTCCCCCTGGCTCGATGGTCTTCCAGTCAGGATTCTCATACTTGCCGGCACGACCCTGCTGCTGTTCGCGAAGGCTGGCTGGAGGACGCGACTCCTGTTCCTCGGCTTTCTGTTTCTTCCTGTTCTGACCGTTGTGAATCTGCCGCCAAGAAGCAACTACGCTTATGCCATCCTGCCCGGTGCTGCGCTCCTGCTCGGTGCGTCATCGGGATCGATCAGGGGCAGGGCCGGAATCTGCGCGGTTTCCGTGATCCTGCTCGGCTGCTTCCTCTCCGCCCGGGACGAACTCTCTAGATTCCGCCAGGCCGATTCCTACACCCGGTCGGTGATCGGCAGACTGGCCGACCTGGAGAGAAACAATGAAGACGATGCGATGATCTTTGTCAGCGGAATACGCAGTGATACGGCCGGATACGGCACGATCTGGCAGGGTGCATACAGAGAAGCTCTGTCCACCATCGGAGCCGACGGATCACGGGTATTCGAAGAGACCTCGTTCTGGGAGCAGGTCTGGCCGGTTCTCGACGCCTGTGGTGATCCTGTATGCATCTTCGCCAGGTTCCAGGACGATTCGACCGAAGTGCTGCACCTCCGTCCATCGGCACGAATCGCCTCGGCTCCGTGCGATTCTTCGATATCCATCGGAGAGGGTATCTACCCTGTCTCCTATGGTCTCTGGAGGATGAACTCCTGTGCTGCCATCGGAAGGTGTAGGCTGTTCGTGTCCGATCCATTCGACGGAACATCGTGGGTCGAGGTTCCACCCCATTCGACCCATGGTGATACGACCCTGTACGATCTGGAGAGTTCGCCGGCCTGGCTCCTCTCGCGTGATGCCGGCGGATACCTGTACATATCAGGACCTGACGACGACACGAGCCTTAGGTTAACGCGCGAACGCCTCTGGCTGGAACCCCTGCTGGAGAGACTGGAGCAGAAGGCCGGGGTGGCCGTCGTCGACTGATCCGACCATCGATGAGACGATGACCCCGGTCAGTCCGCCTGCTCTTCGATTCGTCGATGATTCCGAACCTGACCAGCGGTATTCAGTACCCGAGCCCGGCGAGGATCGCCCGTGCGACGGCTTGGTTGCCGTCGGCGGTCATGCAGGTGCCCGAGGAGCCGGTGAAGACGATGCCCTCGAGCGAATCGAGCGAGGAGGCGAGCGAGACGATCTCCGACTCGCGCGGGTCGGCCGCCTCGATCTCCTCCGAGCAGGTGGCGAGTAGCGCTGCGAAATCGGCTGCATCGTGCCCCAGGTCCATCATCGCGTCGACGAGCGCCTGCTCCGGCGGAGCGAGGGGCTTGCCCGAGCCGAGGACTCCGGGCAGCCAGCAGAAGCGGCACTCGAAGCCGTAGATGCGCCCGAGGTTTCCGGCCATCGCGGCGTTGGACAGGAAGATCCCGGCTGCTTCGACGCCGAGGGATTCGGGGGCCGAGCCATCCCCCCCGCCCGTAACGCTCCCGGCGCTGCCGGGAAGCATCGAGGACACGAAGCCCCAGGTCTCGGTCGACTCGAGGGCCGCTCTCCAAGGTCCGCCGCCTGCACCCCGGCCGGGGTTCGCGAGACAGGATCCCATGGCTTCCATGCAGAGATGCCCGCCAGCGGCGCCTGCGCTCCATGCCGCAGAGGCGTCCTCGAAGCCGCCTATGAAGAGCACGAAGTCGGGTTCCGCGCCCGAGCGCAGAGAGAGCACCAGGTCGACGAGCGCCTGGGTCGAGGTCCAGCCCGGGCGCGCCCTGTTCTCGACCCTCACGGGGCCCTGCCGGAATGAATCGAGCCCCTCCTGGATGAAGCACGGGATCGTCGCGGAGTCGGCTATCGAGGCGCCCAGGACCGCATCGCCCCCGTAGACGTATACGGTGAAGGCCGAGGGATCGGTGGATGAGCCGGGCACGGTCCGCAGACCCGCCGCGTCGAGAATCACGCCCGGAGAGGCAGTGCAGGGATCGTTCCCCCACCCGGTGAAGGGCTCGTACTCGATACCCGATGGGGATGCGCCCCAGGGAGGCTCGACGCGCGCCGGAGCGCCGCCCGAGCGGGCGGGATCGAGCCTCGAGAAGGCGAAGGAGGCCACCTCCAGCGAAAGTGCGACCACCACGGCCCAGGCGGACACCAGGCCGATGGCCCGGAACAGGGAGCCGAACCTGCCACCGAGGATGGCGTATGTCAGGAGCCCGGTGGCAAGTATCGCGGAGATGACCCGGAACCTGCCTGTGCCCGCCCCCGGGCCGAGCCCGATGCTGTCCGCGAAGATCACGGCGGCAAGAAGACCCAGGGCGGCTGCAACGGCCGCCACCCTGGGAAGGATTCCCGGTCCACCCCTCCGCATGACCCCTCCTTCATCGGACAGAGAGTTTCAATATGCATCTCCGGCCCCCCTCAGACAGCCCCGCCGATCAGACCGCTAGACCGCTTTTAACTTCCGGTCCTAACTCATACGAAGCGCCTTTTTCTCAGGGGCATCCTGCGAGCATGAAGCGGCGAACAGCTAGTGGCGGGTAGCCAGCTGCGAGGGGCGAGTGGTCTGGGGGGGCGAGCAGCGAGGAGGCATCAGGTGCAGGGACAAGCATCGAAGGACAGCTGGGAGCGAACGGGAACACAGAGTGCTGAACACAATCCAGTGTTCTCTTGTTCACTCCTCCCACTCACAATTGGCTACTCCCTACCCGCCGGGTAACGGCCGGGTCGGCAGGATAAGAGAATCGGTCGGCCGGGCGAGTTAGGACCGGAAGTTAAAAGCGGTCTGGAGGGTAGCCTGGCGGGCGCGCAGGGGCGGGCGGGATTCGTTATCTTCGCCCGACCGGTTCACTCCCTGACACAAGGAAGCCATGGACGAGAAGCGCAAGGCGGCGCTGTTCCTCTCGGCGGGGACAGTCATGTGGGGTTCCACCTTCCTGGTGGCGAAGGCCCTGTTCGCGTCCATGTCATCGGGCGTGCTGCTCGCCGCGAGGTTCATCGTCGCAGCCGCGGTCCTGGCGCCTTTCGCAGTCGCCTCGGCCAGGCGCTCCCCCCGGGGAGCCCCTCCCCTGTCCCGTATCGTCGTTCCCTCGATCCTCCTAGGACTCTCCCTCCTGGGCGGGTACGCCTTCCAGCTCGCGGGGCTCGAGAGGACGGGGCCGGGCAAGTCGGCCTTCATAACATCCCTGTACGTCGCGATAGCCCCGTTCGTCTCGTGGCCCCTGTGCGGGAGGAGGCCGCGGCTCGTCCATTTCGCCTCGGTGGGCATCGCCCTCGCGGGCGTGTGGCTCCTGGCCGACCCTTCGGGAGGGATCGGGACCGGCGACCTTCTCACCGCCGTGAGCGCCGTCTTCTGGGCCGTGGAGATCGCCCTGATCGACAGGCTCTGGATTCCGGGGCGCTCCCTCGAGATCACGACGGGGATGCTCGCGGTCGTCGCCATCGGGTCCCTCGCGCTGATGCCCGTCATGGGCGGATTCGTCATCGATCCGAACCCGGGGGCGCTCGCAGGCCTCCTGTTCCTCTCGGTGTTCGCGACGAGCATGCTGATGTACTGGCAGATCCGCTGGCAGCCAAGCCTAGGCGGCGCCGTCTCGTCGCTCATCTACATCGGCGAGGCTGTCATAGCCGCGGCGGGGGGCGCGATCCTGCTGGGCGAGAGGCTGTCCACCGGGGGATGGATAGGCTGCGTACTCGTGATCGCCTCCATACTGCTCGCCTTCGGCCGCGAGCTCAGGGGCGGAGGCGCGTCGTGAGCACCGCGCGCAGGTACCGGGAGGGCCTGGGGGCCTTCTCGCGCAACGCCAGGCTCTTCATCTGGGGCGGCCTCTTCAACGGCCTCGGGATGTCGGTGTTCAGCCTGCTCTTCAACCTGTACCTGAAGGAGCAGTCGTTCACCGAGACTTCGATCGGGCAGATCCTGGCCGCAGGCTCTCTAGGGGCGGCGATCGCCGCGGTGCCCGCCGCCATGGTTCTCGAGCGCGTCAGGACCAAGCTCGTGCTGATATGGTCCACCCTCCTATCCTGCGCATGCTATGTCCTGATGGTCCTCGCGGGAGACGCTCCGATGATCAGGCTCATGAGCCTCTCCGCCACGATGTTCGTCACCTTCTACAGGATCGCCTCGTCGCCCTTCCTGATGACCGAGAGCGGAGAGGGAGAGAGGATATACGTCTTCAGCGTCAACTCGGCGGTCGGGATGCTTTCGAGCCTTCTGGGATTCCTCTTCGGCGGGATGCTCCCGGGGCTCTTCACACTCACCGGCCTCGCCGGCGGCGCCGCAGCCGCCCAGGAGTACTCGCTCTACTTCGCGGTGGCTGCCAGCCTGCTCGCCGTGATCCCGTTCTCGCGCATCGAGGGGGACTCCCCGGCGCCGCGGGTTCCGGGCGGCCTGGTCCACAAGCTGAAGTCCTACGACTGGGACGTCATACGCCGGCTCATGATCCCGAAGATCCTCGTGGGCCTGGGGGCCGGGCTGGTCATACCCTTCATGAACCTCTACTTCAGGAACGAGTTCGGGCTCGACCCGCCGAGGATCGGCTTCTACTTCTCCCTCATGCAGGTGGGTCTCTTCCTGGGCATGCTCTCGGCCCCCATCCTTACCCGCAGATACGGGATGGTGGGCAGCATCGTCCTGACCGAGCTGCTGTCGGTCCCGTTCATGCTGGTGCTCGCCCTCACGCGGAACCTGGCCCTGGCGGTCTCCGCCTTCGTGATGAGGGGGATGCTGATGAACATGAACCTGCCGATATCCGCCAATTTCGAGATGGAGATACAGAAGCCGGAGGACCGGCCGTTCACCAACGCCGTCTCGGCGATAGCCTGGAACGGGTCGATGACCCTCAGCGCGGCGGCGGGCGGCGCGATAATCGAGAGGTACTCGTTCGCCTTCTCGTTCTATGTCACGATCGCGTTCTACCTGCTGTCGGCGGGTTCGTACTACCTGCTGCTCGGGAGGCGCGGCGCCGGGAGGGTGGCGGACCGGTCCGCGGCATGAGGCCGGGGCTCAGGAGTCTCCGGAGCCTCCGTACAGATAGGTTTCCAGAGCCTGCACCACGGCCGGGTCGAACGCGGCGCCGGCTTCGCCCCTGATCGAGGCGAGGGCGTCCCTGACGCTCATGGGGTCGCGGTAGTGCCTCTTAGCGGTCAGCGCCTCGAAGACGTCGGCCACGGCGATGATCCTTCCCCCGAGGGAAATCGCGTCGCCGGGAAGCCCCGAAGGATAGCCCGATCCGTCCATCCTCTCGTGGTGCTCGAGGGCGAACCTCGCCACGGATTCCAGGTCCTCCTCGAACTCGATGGCGTTCAGTATCCTCCCGGTCTGCTCGACGTGGCTGCGCATGACCTCGGTCTCGGCTGCGTCGAGCGGGTCGGGCTTGCGGAGGATGGCGTCGGGAACGCCGATCTTGCCGTAGTCATGGAGCAGGGCCGCGTACTCGATCTCCCTGACCACCGCCCCGGAGAGGCCCATGGCCCTCGATATGCCGCCGGCGTACTTCATCACGTTCCCGCTGTGGCCCGCCGTCATGGGATCACGAGCCTCGATCGAGTATGCGAGCGCCTGGATGAGGGATTCGAGCATGCGCCGCCTCTTCTCGTACAGGGAGACGTTCTCGATCGTGACGCCCGCCTCCGCCGCCACGGCCTCGAGGAAGTCGGCATCCCCGGGCGTGAAGACGCCGCCCTTCTTGTTCACGGCCTGGAAGACTCCGGTCACCTCTCCGCGCGTGTCGCGGATCGGCACGGTCAGGGCGTTCCTCGTCGTGAACCCCGTCGACCTGTCCACGGAGGAGTCGAATCGCAGGTCGAGCGAGACGTCGGGGGTGATCAGGGTAGCGCCCGTGCGGAGTACGTGGCCGGCAAGCCCGCGGTCGGCGTCGAGCCAGATCTGCCTGTCGAGGCCTTCGGCAACCACCGACCAGAGCGCGTTCCTGGCCCTGTCGAAGATGAACACGGTGGAGCGCTCGGCGCCTATCGATTCGGACGTCTCCCTCGCCAGGAGGGTGAGGAGCGCGTCGAGGCTCCGAACCCTGTTCATGGCCTTGAGGATCCTGAATATCGAACCGAGGCGCCCCGCATCCCCGTCCATGTCCCGCCTCCCGCCCGGCCGCCCGGGCTCCATCGATTCTAGCCTCCCGCGGCTCCCGCAGGAAGAGCCGGGGCCTTCGCCACAAGTTGACTTGAACGGGGGCGGAACGATAATGGCGGCAGCATCCAACACGGAGGAATCATGGGCCTCAATCGCCGGCTCGCCAGGATCCCCTTCCCGCTGAGGCTGGTCGCGCTCGCGGCGGTCTGTGCGGTCTTGCTCCTTCCCGTTTCCAGGCTCGGCTTCGTGCAGTCGCTCGAGAACCGTACGCTCGACCTGAGGTTCAAGGCCCAGCCCACGCCGCCCGATCCCTCCATCATCATCGTGACGGTCGACGGCGGCTCGCTCGAGCGCCTGCCATGGCTCGGCTGGCCATGGCCGAGGCAGCTCTACGGCGACTGCCTGGGCGTCCTCCGGCGCTGGGGCGCCAGCGTGGTGGCCTTCGATATCCTCTACGACCTCCCGTCGCTGTACGGGACGGCCGACGACGAAGCCCTCGGCGACAGCGCGGAGGCCTTCGGGAGCGCAGTCTTCGCCGTGGCCCTGCAGAAGCGCGACGGCAGGCCGATACCCGCAAGCGCCATCATGCCCGTGGAGGGAAGCTGGCCGGGTCTCGACTCGGCGTGGACCAGCACTCCCCCGTTCGACCCCATCCTCGAGGGCGCCGCGGCCCTCGGCAACGTCTCTGCCGTCCCCGACGCCGACGGGGTGTTCAGGAGGGTGGGAGTCTTCACAGACACCCCCGACGGACCTGTTCCATCCCTCGCCCTTGCAGCGGCCTGGCTCTCCGCCGGCAGGCCGCCGGTCTCCCTGGAACCCGGCCTTCTCTCGATAGGGAACGCCCGGATACCGCTCGACGAGGACTACAGGATGATCCTCAGGTTCAGGGGGCCAACGGCCACGTTCAGGTACGTGCCGATAGCCGATCTGCTCGAGGCCGTCCAGGCCGAGGCCTCCGGGCAGCCATCCCCCGTCGATCCCGCGATCTTCCGCGGCGCCATCGTGTTCGTCGGCTACACCGCGCCGGGCCTGTACGACCTCAAGCCCACCCCCTACTCGGCCATCTGCCCCGGGGTCGAGGTCCACGCCAATACGGCGGACAACATCCTCGCGGGCGTGGCCCTCAGGAGGCCGGGCACGCAGGCGGCCCTGGCGTGCGCTCTTGTTGTTGCTCTCCTGTGTGCCGGAGCCTTCCTCCTGGGCAGGTCGGTCCTGCTCCAGGGCGCGGCCGGCCTCGCCGTGCTCGCGGCCTGGTCGGGCGCGGCATTCCTCGCATTCTCTCAGAACATCTGGCTCGAGGCGGTCTATCCGCTCTCGGCGGGAGCTGCCGCCCTCCTGGCCGGCAGCATCCTCTCGTACGGGAACGCCAACAGGCAGCGGAAGGAGATCAGGGCCGCGTTCTCCCAGTACCTTTCCCCCACGGTCGTGGAGCAGCTCTCCAGGCGCCCCGAGCTGCTGGTCCTCGGGGGCGAGCAGAAGGTCATGACGGCCTACTTCTCCGATCTCGCGGGCTTCACCACCTTCTCCGAGAAGCTCTCCCCGCCGGAGCTCGTGCACCTGCTGAACCGCTACCTGGGCATGATGACCGATACGATCCTCGAGCACGGGGGAACGCTGGACAAGTACATCGGCGACGCGATAGTCGCATTCTGGAACGCCCCCCTGCCGTGCGGGGACCATGCCGCGGCAGCCTGCAGGGCCGTGCTCGCGATGAGGGACTCGCTGGCCGATCTGAACGCGGTGCTGTCGGCCGAGGGCCTGCCCGAGCTGAAGCCCCGGACAGGGCTCAACACCGGCCTGATGACGGTGGGCAACATGGGATCGTCGCGCAGATTCGACTACACGATGATGGGCAGCTCGGTGAACCTCGCCTCGAGGCTCGAGGGTGTGAACAAGGCCTACCGCACACGCATCATGGCCTCGAGGGCCACCGTGGAGGCCGCGGGCGACGGGTTCGTCTTCCGCGAGCTCGATTCCATCCGCGTGGTCGGACAGAAGACCCCCGTGGACATATTCGAGCTGCTTGGCTATCGTGGACTG
>JAKLEF010000060.1 GCA_022703195.1 Candidatus Fermentibacterota bacterium
CTCCTGGCCGCTCCGTCTCGGCGGGCGCATCGGCCTGAACCTTCTCGAGCCCGATGGATCGTCCCGGTTCTCCCATTCCGCCGCAGGCGTCTCCGTGGATGCGGGAAGGGACGGGATGAAGCTCGGGATAGGATGCGGGCGCAGGTGGATGAGCTTCCTCCCGGCATACGGGGGCGGCCTCGCCGTGTCGGGGATGTACGTCTGGGAGGGTGACGACTCGGCGTTCCTGGGCCTGGAGGCCTCAGTCTCCGTCATGCTCGTGTCGCTCTACGGCGGAGTCTACAGGAGGATCTCCGGAGAGGCGCTCGAAGACCTCGTCCTTTCGGTCGGGATCGGGAGCGGTCTCCCGTGATCCCCGCACGTTGAGGATGCCGAAGGGGCTCCGTCGGGCCGCCTCCGCCGCGGCGGTCGTCGCTTCGGCCGCGGTGCTCGCATGGGCCGGACTCGCCGATCCCCTGTGCAACTGGGACCTTGCGGGCTACACCGCCTGCGCGCTCGAACTGCGCGGTACGCCGGAGTCCTCGCTCCGGGAGGAGACGTACCGGAGCCTCGAGGGCGCCCTCCCTCCCGAAGCCTACGCCGACATGGCCTCCTCGACGCCGGGGCGCATCGCCCGGGCCACCGACGATGCGAGCTTCCTCCAGCACATGCCTTTCTACAGGGCCCGACCCGTCTACACGGCTCTCCTGGCCGGGCTGACGGAGGCCGGGCTCGATCCGCTGCAGGCGTCTTCCGCGATATCCACCGCCGCGGCCCTCGCCACGCTCCTTCTGCTGCTGCGGCTGGTCCCGGGCGGGAGCACGCCCGGACGAACGGCCGCAGTCGCCATCGGGAGCCTGGGTGCAGGCCTGGTCGAGGTGGCCCGCCATGCCACCCCGGACGCTCTGGCCGCATTGTGCGCCGTGTCGGTCGCCGCGCTCCTGCTCCGGGGCAGGAGGGCAGCCCCGGCCATGTTCCCGTTGTGCGTCCTGGTGAGGACAGACCTGCTCCTGTTCGTCCTGCCCCTGTGCGCCTTCGCCCTGGCCAGGCCGGCCTTCCCGAGGGTCACGACCGTGCTGTGCGCGGCAGTATCGATAGCCCTCGCGCCTCTGCTCCACCATCTTGCCGGCGGGTATGGCTGGGGGACGACGTTCCGGTGCACATTCCTCGAACAGGCCGCCCGTCCCGCCCTCATGTCCGGATCGGTGACCCCCGCGGACTACCTCGCGGTGATCAGGAGCTCGCTGGCTGCGATCCCCCACGCCGAGACCTGGGTGTTCCTGTTCGCTGCCGTCGTGGTCCTCGGCCTGTCGTCGGGCGCCCCCGGCCGGGCTTCCTTGCGCGGGCCCGAAGGGGATGCGCGATCCATGCTGATGGCGGCAGGCCTGTCGGCTCTGCTTCACTTCCTGGTCTTCCCGGCTGCCTGGCTCCGCTTCTTCGCGGGCCAGTTCACGATGGCGCTCCCTCTGGCGGCATTCCCCTGCCTCGGTCGGGCGCGCCGGCACGGCGGAGGAGAGAGATGCAACCCGTGACAGTGACCATACCGGCGATCCCGCGCGACCTGAACGAGTTCTCCGGGCTGGCCCGGCTCATTTCCGCAACTCCCCAGGGGGCTGCCGCCCTGATGGTGCTGGCCCTGGAGGCGTTCACCCGCGACGGGGCGCTCGGCTCCGCGATGATCGGCATCGCATGCGGCGGGACGGACGGAGACGGCGGCACCGGGGCCCGGATGCTCCCGCTGGTGCGGATGCAGCTCGAAAGGCAGCCCTTCTCCCCGCGTTCGTACTTCGACGGGGCCACACCCTCGAACGGCTACCGACTCCCGGACACCCCGCCGGCCATGACCTTCACTTCCAACGACTACAGCGGAGACGAGGGCTCCGGGCGCTTCAAGGTGTTCATACGGTGCTCGGGAGCCGACAGCCCGAGGCCCGTCACCTGCAAGCTGCGGGAGGACGGGGCCTGGGCCGCCCTGGAATGGAGCAGCCTCCTCCTCGGCGTCAGGGATCCCCTGTGAACCGTGCTGCCGATGGTGGGAGCATCCGCAGGGTCGAGACCGGAAGAACCGGCATATCTCTCTTCCTGTCGCACATGCCGGGCAGGTACGGCCCGCTCGGAGCGATGCTCGACGAGATGGCCCTCACCGGGGTGGACGAGGTGATCTCGCTCGCACCGCTACAGGAGATCCGCACGAAGTCGCCTGCCTATGCCGAACTGCTGGACCGGGGAAACCTCCCGTGGGAGTTCAGGGTGGTCCCGGTGGAGGACTTCGGAGTCCCTGAAGATCCCGAGGCTTATGCAGCCGAGGTCGGACGGGCGGCCTCCCTCCTCCTCGCGGGCCGACGCTTGCTGGTGCACTGCGGAGCGGGGATAGGCAGGACGGGCACGTTCGCCCTCTGCGTACTGGCGGCGCTGGGCATCCCTCCCGGAGAGGCCTCGCAGGCAGTGTCCGCAGCCGGCTCGGGCCCCGAGACCGACGGGCAGGCGGAGCTCGCGTCCCGCTTCAGGGAGAGATTCCCGGGCGGCTGAGATCCCGGCCGGTCTCTGTCCCCGGAGGCGGACGGCCGGCATATTTCCTGTGCGGGTGTCCGATGCCGGACTCTCCGGTACTCTCGAGCTCCCGGCCGCTACCGGAGCGGCGGGGGCGTGGAAGGAAGCGACATGGGGGATCGTTGCACGACAAGGTGCCATGCCGGCGTGTCTGCTCCGCTGTGGACGATCGGATGGCTCTTCACGATCGGGTTCCTCCGGCTGGCCTTCTGGAAGGCCGTGCTGGCAATACTGATCTGGCCGTGGTACCTCGGGAGCGCGCTCGCAGCGGCCGGCGGGAACTGAGGTCGGACCGGATGGCCGCCTTCCGGATAGTCTCGGTCAACACGTCAGCCTGCAAGGGGACGGCAAAGACCCCCGTCCCCGGGGCCGTCGCGGACACGGAAGGGCTCGCCGGAGACGCCCACAGGGGTGTTCCCGGCCGGGGGATCAGCCTCCTCGACATCGAATCCATAGAGGCCTTCGCCCGTGACGCCGGAATCGAGGCGGGGCCCGGCGACTTCGGAGAGAACCTGACCACCCGCGGCATCGACCTCGGGGAGGTGAGGCCGGGGGACAGGATATCCGCCGGCGGAGCCCTGCTCGTGGTCACCGCCGTCGGGAAGGCCTGCCACGGCGACGGCTGCGCGATTTTCAGGAAGGTGGGGAGGTGCGTGATGCCCTCCCGCGGAATATTCTGCAGAGTGGCAGAGGGCGGATTCATCGCCCCGGGCTCGGAGGGCTCGCTCGACCGCTCAGGGGAACCGCCGAAGCCGTCCGATCCTTGACGGCAAGGCCGTTCCGCCCTATTTATCCCTGCCGAACAAATGCGGTGGGCGATTAGCTCAGCTGGCTAGAGTACTTGCTTGACATGCAAGGGGTCACTGGTTCAAGTCCAGTATCGCCCACCACCTGATACAAGCGGTTTCTACCCTTGAGGGGTGGGGTTTGCGCGTCTTTTTTCCGGACGGAGGAAGCAGGGAGTTCCCGGAGGGCACCACGGCGCTCGACGCCGCGGCGTCCATCTCCAGGAGCCTCGCGTCGAAGGCCCTGGCGGCGCGTGTCGATGGCGTGGTGACCGGCCTCTCCGAGCCTCTCCGCGACGGAGTCCGGCTCGAGGTCCTCGGGTTCGACTCGCCGGAGGGGCGCGAGGTCCTGAGGCACAGCGCCTCGCACCTCCTCGCGTCGGCCGTCCTCCATCTCTACCCCGGCGCAAGGTTCGGCGTGGGCCCCGCCATCGAGGACGGCTTCTACTACGACATGGACATCCCGGGCTTCCCCGGCTCCTCCGCGCTCGAGGCGATAGAGGCCGAGATGCACAGGCAGGCCGCGGAATCCATCCGGTTCGAGCGGATCGAGGTCGGCATCGACGAAGCCCGCAGGGTGATGACGGATCTCGGCCAGGCCTACAAGCTCGAACTGCTCGACGAGATCGCGGCCGCGGGCGAGTCCGTAACCCTCTACAGGTGCGGGGCGTTCACCGACCTCTGCCGCGGGCCCCACGTTCCGACGACCGCATTCCTGAAGCACTTCAGGCTGACCTCGGTCGCCGGCGCCTACTGGCGCGGCGACGAGAAGCGCGAGATGCTCACCCGCATATACGGCACCGTGTTCGACTCTTCGAAGGCCCTCGCCGACCACCTGGCCATGCTGGAAGAGGCCCGCAAGCGCGACCACAGGAAGCTGGGGCCGGAGCTCGGGCTCTTCACCACTGGCAACGAGGGCGGATGCGGCCTCATCTACTGGCTGCCCAACGGCACCATCGTCCGCGAGGAGCTAGAGAACCTCTGGAAGGCCGCCCACAGGCGGAACGGCTACAACCTGGTCTCCACGCCGCACATCGCGCCGGCCTCCCTGTGGGAGACCTCGGGGCACTGCAGCTACTACCGCGACAACATGTACTTCATGCCGGTCGACGAGACCGAGTACGTGCTGAAGCCCATGAACTGCCCCGGGCACATACTCATCTACAAGTCGGAGAAGAGGTCCTACCGCGAGCTGCCGTTCCGGCTCGCCGAACTCGGGACGGTCTACAGGTACGAGAAGAGCGGAGTGCTCCACGGCCTGATGAGGGTCAGGGGCTTCACGGTCGACGACGGCCACATCTTCTGCACTCCCGATCAGATCGTCGACGAGATCAGGAAGGTCGTCTCCTTCGCCCTCTACTTCCTCCAGGTGTTCGGTTTCGGATACGCCATAGAGCTTTCCCTGAGCGATCCGGACGACATGGGGCACTACGCCGGCAGCCCGGAAATGTGGGCCCGGGTCGAACCGGCCCTTGCCGACGCGCTCGACGGGATGGGCGAGAAGTACCGCACCGTCAGGGGCGAGGCGGCCTTCTACGGCCCGAAGATCGACATCAAGCTGCGCGACGCCCTGGGAAGGTACTGGCAGGGACCCACCATCCAGTTCGACTTCAACATCCCCGAGAGGTTCGACCTCACCTACACGGGCCCCGACGGGGGCGAGCACAGGATCTACATGGTCCACAGGGCCCTGTTCGGCTCGGTCGAGAGGTTCACGGGGAACCTCATAGAGCACTTCGCAGGCAATTTCCCGGGGTGGCTCGCACCGCTGCAGGTGGTTATCTTACCGCTCACCGTCCAGCAGCACGAAAGAGCTGCCGAGGTCTGCGGAATGCTGGCCGACCGCGGGTTCAGGTGCTCCGTGGACAGGCGGAACGAGACCATCGGATACAGGATCCGCGCTGCCGAGAGCCGCAAGGTGCCCATGATGCTGGTCATCGGCGAGAGAGAGGCCGGTTCGGGCCGGGTTGCGGTGAGGGCCCACGGCCGAGGTGATCTCGGCGTATTCGAGCTGGAAGAGGCAGTCGGACTGATCGAGGAGGCCTGCAGGAGGCCGGCTCTACCGGAGGGGGGAAGGTCCTTATCAGAGATACCATAAAAGTGAACGGCGAGATCCGATATCCCAGGGTCCGCCTCATCGACGCCGAAGGCCGTCATGCCGGAATAGTCGAACTGGTGCAGGCCCTCGACATGGCCGCCCAGGCGAGCCTCGACCTTGTGGAGATCTCTCCCGGAGCCGAACCTCCGGTGTGCCGGATAATGGACTATGGCAAGTTCAGATATCAGCTCAACCGCAAGGAGCGGGACGCAAGGAAGAAGCAGCAGAGCGGGGGCCTGAAGGAGATCAAGCTGCGGCCCAATACCGACCAGCACGACTACGACTTCAAGGTCAAGCACGCTCGCGAGTTCCTCGACGATCACCACAAGGTGAAGGTCACAGTGATGTTCCGTGGAAGGCAGCTGGTCTACAAGGACCAGGGCTTCGAACTCCTGCAGAAGTTCGCGACCGATCTGGCGGACGTGGCGTCGGTCGAGAGGGAGCCGCTTCTGGAGGGCAAGCAGGTAACGCTGCTCCTGGCACCTACGAGGAAATAGGAGAGAAGATGCCCAAGATGAAGACCCACAGGGGCGCGGCCAGGCGCATGAAGCGCACGGGCACGGGCCTGGTGAAGATAGTTCACTCCCATGCGAACCATATCTTCACGAAGAAGTCCAGGAAGCGCAAGCGGAACCTCCGCAAGGGCGGGCTGGCCTCCCCGGCCGACATGCGCAGACTCAAGCGGCTGCTGCCGCTCTAGCACGGGAGTCGACAGATGACCAGAGTAACCAGTGCGGTGACGCGCAAGCAGCGTCACAAGAGCCGTCTCGCGGCGGCCAAGGGATACGTCGGCGGCCGGAGGAAGCTCTACACCGTCGCTGCGGAGGCCGAGAAGCGGGCCCTGCTGTACCAGTACCGGGACAGGCGCAACCGCAAGCGCGACTTCAGAGCGCTCTGGATCATCCGCATCAATGCGGCGGCGAGGGCGAACGGCATCACGTACAGCGCCCTGATCAACGGCCTCCTGAAGGCCGGCATAGGGCTGGACCGCAAGTCCCTCTCCGACATCGCGACGAATGATCCGGCGGCGTTCGCCAGGATAGCAGAGACAGCCAAAGCCGCTCTCTAGGCCTGGATGACGTCGGGCAACGAGCTCGAGAGGTTGACTGAAGCCGTAGACAGGCTGATTGTAAGACTGTGCTCCCTGAGGGCGGAGAGGGACGGCCTTGCGGATCGCGTCAGGGAGCTGGAGGAGCGATGCTCTGCTCTCGAGGAGGGAACCCCGGTAAGGGATGACGGGTACAACCTCCTGAGGATCCACAGTGCCAGGCTTCTCCGCGAGAGGGAGGAATTGCGAGGCAGGCTTGCCGGGGTGCTCGAGAAGCTGGAGAGCATGCAGCAATAGAGGTATGAAGTGAATGTCCGGCCAGACACCATAAGGGTGAGTATCTACGGTCGGGAGTATTCCATAAGGGGGGACGCGGATCCCGGTTACATCAGGGAGATAGCTCACTATCTCGACATGAAGATGCGCCAGATGACGGACAACACCACCGTCCCTTCGACAGCCAAGGTGGCGATCCTGGCGGCGCTCAACATCACCGACGAGCTATTCCAGCGCGAGAGACAGATCCGCGAGACGGCCGACGACCAGGAGTCGGCCGTTTCCGTTCTGGCGGACAGGATCGAGAAGACCCTGGCCGACATCTCGCTCCCCCGGTCCTTCAATGCCTCTCCGGAAATCCCCGAAGCAGGGGAACTCCAGCGGATCGAGACATCCGACAGAGCCTGAGGTACGAAGTCCACGGTCGACAGGTACCCTGCACATACCAGCGCGGGGTGCGGGGACTTCCGCCGGGATGCCGGTCGTCCGTTTATATAGAGTTGCCGCGCAATCACTACGGAGTCGGCGATGTCCGGTACGACGATACTCGTTCTTGCGGGAGCGGCGCTGGCCGCATTCCTGCTCGGCTTTTTCCTCAGGAGGATCTTCACCTCCCGCGAGCGCAGAGGCGCGATGACCGAGGCGGAGCGGATCCTCAACGATGCGAAGCGCGAATCCGAGACCCTCAGGAAGGAATCCATCCTCGAAGGGCGCGAGACCATCGCCCGCGAGCGTGCCGCGGAGCTGGAGAGCCAGCAGAAGCGCCGCGCCGAGATCGACAGGAAGGAATCGGACCTCTCCCGGAGGTCCGAATACGTCGACAGGACCAGGGAGAAGCTCGAGCGAAGGGAGTCCGTCCTCGAGACCCGGGAGACCGGCCTGTCCGAGAAGGAGCAGGCGCTCGCAGCTAAGCAGCAGCGAGTCACGAAGCTGATGGAGGAGCAGAACCAGCTCCTCGAGCAGATCGCGGGCCTGTCGAGGGAGGAGGCCAGGAACCTTCTCCTGTCCAATCTCGAGGAGGAGGCCAGGCTCGAGGCGGGCAGGATCACCCGGCGCATCATCGACGAGGCGGAGCGTACCGCCGACGACGAGGCGACCCGGGTCCTGACCACGGCTGTCCAGCGCTGCGCGGCCAACCACGTCGTCGAGAACTGCGTCTCGGTCGTCCAGCTCCCCGGCGAGGAGATGAAGGGCCGCATCATCGGCCGCGAGGGCCGCAACATCAGGGCCTTCGAGACCGCGACGGGCGTCGACGTGATAATCGACGACACGCCCGAGGCGATCGTGCTCTCCTGCTTCGATCCCGTGCGCAGGGAGGTCGCCCGCCAGTCCATGGAGAAGCTCATCTCCGACGGCAGGATCCATCCCGGCCGGATCGAGGCGGTGGTCGCCAAGATCGAGGCCGAGATGGAGAAGAACATGATGAAGCTCGGGGGCGACCTCTGCCTGGAGGCTGACGTCTCCGGAGTGCATCCCCAGATCGTCAGGTATCTCGGCCGCCTCAGATACAGGACCAGCTACGGCCAGAACATGTTCCAGCACTCGCTCGAGGTGGCGCACGTCTGCGGGCTGCTGGCGGCGGAACTCCGCCTCGACACCGCGATCGCCCGAAGGGTGGGGCTCTTCCACGACATAGGCAAGGCCACGGACCAGGACATGGACGGCTCCCACGCACTGGTGGGCATGGAGCTGGCCCGGAAGTACGAGGAGCCGCCGCTGATCTGCAACGCCATCGGGTCCCACCACGAGGAGATCGAGCCCGAATCTCTCTACGCGGTCCTCGTCCAGGCCGCCGACGCTGTCAGCAGCGCACGGCCCGGCGCAAGGCGGGAGAGCCTCGAACTCTACGTGAAGAGGCTCCAGAAGCTCGAGACGATAGCCGACTCCTTCGACGGAGTAGGCAAGTCCTATGCGATCCAGGCCGGCAGGGAGCTCAGGATAGCGGTCAAGCCGGAGGCGGTGGACGACGCCGGTTCGGCGGACCTTGCAAGGCTGATCGCGAGAAGGGTCGAGTCCGAGGTCGAGTACCCTGGCCAGATCAAGGTGACGGTCATCAGGGAGGTCAGGGCGACGGAGACCGCCCGGTGATGAAGGTCCTCCTCCTGGGAGACGTAGTCGGTTCCCCGGGCAGGCGCTGCGCCGTCCGCTACATCCGCGAGAACCCCCACGACATAGTGGTGGTGAACGGCGAGAACGCCTCCGGGGGGATCGGCATCACTCCCGGGGTGGCGGGACAGCTCCTCGATGCGGGAGTCTCCGTCATAACCACGGGCAACCACGTGTGGGCGCACCGCGAGGTGTTCCCCTATCTCGATTCGTGCGGCGGCAGGCTCCTCAGACCCGGGAACTTCCCTCCCGGCAACCCGGGCTCGGGCATGACCACGATAAGGGCCGCAGGGGAGTCGGTCACCGTGATCAACCTCCAGGGCAGGGTGTTCATGCCGGACTGCGACTGCCCGTTCAGGGCGGCCGACCGCATGCTCCAGTCCCAGTCCGCCGGGATCGTCATCGTCGACTTCCATGCGGAGGCAACCAGCGAGAAGATCGCGCTCGGCCGCTATCTCGACGGCCGTGTGACAGTCTTCGCCGGAACCCACACCCATGTCCAGACTTCGGACGCCTGCATCCTCCCTGGCGGCACCGCCTACGTCACCGATCTGGGCATGTGCGGCTCCTCGGCCGGCGTGATCGGTGTGGAGTACGACGACGTGCTGGAGCGGTTCCTGACCTGCAGGCCGTCGCGCCTGTCGGTCTGCGAGGGGGATGAGCACGTCTCCGGGCTCTCCGTGACGCTCGGACCCGACCTGAAGCCCGCTTCACTGGAGACCGTCCATGCCAGGGCGTGATTTCGCGCCACTGCTGTCTTCGCT
>JAKLEF010000061.1 GCA_022703195.1 Candidatus Fermentibacterota bacterium
GGGAAGCGTCAACGGCTACCGGGTCGCCCTCGTCGATGGCGCGGACGGGACCGAGCTGTGGCAGCAGACCTACGGCGAACGCGTCTACGGCGTCAGCGTGATCCCGCCGCTCGGCGGGAGCCAGTCGCAGACCGTGATGGCCTGTCTGCAGGACCAGACCTCCGTCCCTCTCCACCTCGCGGCGCTCATCACGCCGGGAGGCCTTTCGGTACCTGATGACCCCGGCTCCGGATCCCTGTCGATAGTCTCGAACCCATGCCGCGGCACGCTAGGGTTCATCCTCCCGGACGCCGCCTGGTCGTGCGGGCTGGTCGACATGTCGGGGCGCAGGGTCCGGACGGCCGTCTCGCCGGGGGGCATGTGCGCGGTCGATCTGGACGGTCTGCCTCCCGGCGTCTATTTCTTCGAGGCCGTGTCGGCGGATGTCGAATACTCCCAGAAGGTCGTCATCCTGGGCGACTGACGCCATTGCGGCAGGACCGATCAGCCTCGACCCCTGGAGGTCTTCTTGTTCCCTCTCCGTGATGAGAACCCGACTGTCAGAGCGTCACTCGTCACGTTCCTGATAGTGGCCGTGAACGCGGCCGTGTGGGTGTTCGTACAGCATCTGGGTGCGGATCCGCATCTCTCGCAGTCGATATGGCGGTTCGGAGCCATCCCCGGCGAACTGCTCGGGAGGGTGACCCCCGGGATGCGGATCATGGACGGCAAGACCCTGCTGGCCGTCCTCGACGGCATACCCGACTGGCGCACCGCGGTGACGTCGATGTTCATGCATGCCGACTGGATGCACATCATCGGCAACATGTGGTTCCTCCTCGTGTTCGGCGACAACGTCGAGGACGCGATGGGCCCCGTCCGCTTCGCTGTCTTCTACATCCTCTGCGGGCTTGCGGCCGTCGCGGCCCAGATCGCATCCGATCCGGGCAGCACCATCCCGATGGTGGGAGCCTCCGGAGCGATCGGCGGTATCATGGGGGCCTACATGCGGCTCTATCCGAGGGTGAGAGTCCAGATGCTAGTGTTCCTGGGCTTCTTCATCAGGGTGATCCCGGTGCCGGCCCTGTTCATGCTGGGATACTGGTTCCTGCTCCAGCTCGCCTCCGGCCTCATGGCGCCGGGGGTAGGAGGAGTGGCAGTATGGGCGCATGCAGGAGGATTCGCTGCCGGGTTCCTGATGGCGAGGCTCTTCTGCAGCCGCTCCAGACTCGCGGCCATAAGGTCCCGCAGTGGCTCCGTCCGTTCCATCCTGTACTGACTCCATGGCCAGATGAAGTACCCCGGCGTCGGACACGGCTCCAAACGGACGGCATCCGTCATGGCCGGCCTGCTGGCGCCCTGGATCGCAGTCGGCGTGTTCTGGATCCGGCTCGAGAGCGCCTGGGGCACGATCCTCTTCTACCATGCCCTCATCCTGGTGATGTCAGGCCGGCACCTGCGGGAAGTATCGAAGGGCCGGAACATTCGTCTGGCACTTGCTTACACCATGCCCTGCCTCCTCGCCGGGCCTCTGACATGGCTCCTTCTCCCCTCGATGGTCAGGATCCCCGTTGATCAATGGCTGTCGGCGCACGGCCTCTCGGGATGGGCCCTCGCCCTGATGGTCCCCTACTACGGGCTGGTGCACCCGGTTCTCGAACAGGCTCACTGGGGTCGTCTGCGCGATCTGCCGGGACTGGCCGTGCCTGCTTCCGCCATGTTCGCGGGATATCACGGTCTGGTCCTGTCCACGCTCATGGAGCCGGTCTGGACAGCTGTCTGCCTCGCGGTGCTGTTCGTGTCGTCGCTGATCTGGAAGGCTGTTTCGAGACGGACGGGCGGGCTGGCGATCCCTGCCCTTACCCACGCCGCGGCCGACTCGGGCATGATCCTCGCCGCCTTCCTGCTGTCGGCCTGACCCCCCATCCCCAGAACGCTTCCATCCCCAGAACGCTTTTAACTCCTTTAACTCTCTCCTGTCAGCGGAACGCCGCACCACATCCGAAGTGTTTCATATTCAGGCAAGATCATGTCATTTACAAGCAGCATTGTTTCTCTGCTGCTCTATCATATCGTTGTGGATCATAGGGATGCGAATGCATCTGAAGCATCTGAAACCAGGCACCGGCCGGCGGTGGTTCCGGAGGGCGGGGCCCGGCATGATAGTACCCGCGTGGCCCGGGGCATGACTCCCGATGGGAGGTGGCTGTGAAGCATCCTTTCCCGGTCGTTGCCGTCTGCGTCCTTCTCCCGGCTGGCTGCGGGAGGTCTCCGGAGGGCTTCGCCGAACAGGTGAGCGGGCTCGAGATCCCCGACGGGGCGACCGTCGTGTCATTCACGGACAGTTCGTACGGCGCCGACTGCGAGGACCTCTTCGCCGAAGCGGTGCTCGAGTTCGAGCCGGCAGGATTCTCGTCGCTCAGGGATCAGGCCATGGCTCTCGGCTACAGGCCCGTCACCAGGGGCGACGCCTCGGTCCCTGATTCCGTCGACGCAGCCGGGATGAGCCTCCACGGATTCGCAGAGGCTGCAGCCGAGATCTCTGGGGCCGAGGCGGGGCTCTTCACGTACAGGCGGGATTCGCCGGGTTCTTACGTGCTCGCCGTCCTCGACCCGGGGCGGAGGCGCCTCGTGGTCCGCGCCGTTATCATATAGGAGGGCGCGGCGTGCGGATGGGATCCCGCCGCGCCGGGCGATGTCCGGACATGCACGGAGGTGAGCCTTGCAGGTGACCCGCGTCCAGCCCTATCCGGTGCCGAGCACGGTCCTGATGCGGTGCGTCCTCTTCGCCCTGTCGAGGGCGGGCGCCAGGCTCCATCAGTACAGCGAGCAGGACGGAGTCGCGATCGCGAGCCTCGGAAGGTTCAGGGTCGGGCAGAGGGAGTACGTCAGGCGCGAGATCAAGGCCACGGTGCAGGAGGTCGAGTACGCGACCCAGCTCAGGCTGACCGCCCCCGCCGACAGGATCGACGAGATCCTCGGCCTGGTCTCGATGTACGCCGTGCAGGGCGCTTCCGCCATCCGGGGCGATGCGGTGGCCCAGTGGGATCGCTTCATCAAGGACGAGGAGGCGGCCAGGCGCAGGGCCGAACAGAAGCAGAAGCTCCAGCAGAAGGTCGATTCCATGAAGGGGGCCTTCACCGACCTGATCCTCGGACCTGGGATGGAGGAGCCGCCGGGACTTCCCGAGGATGCCCTGGCAGGGAAGGAGGCCTCGGACCTCATCCCCATCGACGAGGGGGAGGGGATCTCACTGACGGTGACCGACGGCGACGATACGGCCGTCATCCCGGTCGATTCCTCGAACCGCGACCTAAGGCTCCCCGAGAACCCGGGCATGCTGGTGCGCGACAGGAACCGTCAGGTGATGGAGATCAGGATCGACCCCGAGCTCTTCCCCGACCGTTCGAGATACCTCAGGATCTGCAGGAACTGCTCGGCGGCGAACCTCCACACCGGCCTCTTCTGCTCCCAGTGCGGCCAGGCGCTCGTGCTCGAGGCCGCGGTGACGGGCGAACTCGGTACGGGGATAACGGCACATGCCAATGCCGGGCTCCGCTACGGCCTGCTGGGCCTGCTGCCGCTGCTCGTGTTCCTCTCCATCACGGCCGCGCCCTTCGCTATCGCCGGGGGCGCCCTTTCGATCACCAGCATGCTGGAGGTCCTCACCAGGTCCCTCGATTCGATCGGGAACACGATAGGGCAGGGCATCGTGATGGCCACGGTCCCCCTCATGCTGCTGATCGCCCTGCCCAGCCTCGTGTTCGGCAGGAAGGCCGTGCAGGAGAGCCAGAGGGCCACCCAGCACCTGAACCTCAACTTCGTTCTCGAGAAGACGGGCAGGAGGAGGGCGTCCTGGGGGAACGCCCTCGGCTGGCTAGACACCTATGCCGGGATCTCCTTCTTCCTGCTCGTGATCATCGCCTCCCTCCTGAAGTGAGGCCTTCCCGGCAGGCTCGCGGCCGGCCGGCGTATCCATGCGGAGGACCGAAGTGATGCGCGAACCCGCCGAAGTTTTCCCTGCGGACGGCTCCATCCCCCCTGAGCATGGACCCGGGCCGGTCATGGAGCAGCGCGGATACCTGTGCAGCGGCGAGATCAGGCAGTGGGACGGCCCCCTCCAGGACGTCCTTTCTCCCATATGCACCCCTGCGCCCGGCTGCGAGCGGAGGAGGATCGGCGGATATCCGCTCCTCACCGGGAAGGAGGCCCTGGAGGCGCTCGACGCGGCATGCGCATCCCAGGACGGAGGCAGGGGGGAATGGCCCACGATGTCCGTCGAGGGGCGCATCGCCCGTCTCGCGGAGTTCGCCTCCCGCATGCCTGCGGCACGCGAAGAAGTGGTCCGCAGGATGATGTGGGAGATCGGGAAGAGCCTCGCGGATTCGCAGAAGGAGTTCGACAGGACCGTCGATTACGTCCGCGGCACCATCGAGGCCATGAAGGACCTCGACCGCGCGTCGTCCCGGTTCGCGATCGAGGAGGGGGTCATCGGCCAGATCAGGCGTGCCCCTCTGGGGGTGGCGCTCTGCATGGGCCCGTTCAACTATCCGCTCAACGAGACGTTCACCACGCTCATCCCGGCCCTCCTGATGGGGAACTCGGTCATCTTCAAGCCGCCCAAGCTGGGTGTGCTGCTGCACGAACCCCTTCTCGAAGCCTTCCGCGGCTGCTTCCCGAAGGGCGTGGTCAACACGGTGTACGGTGACGGCCGGACGGTCGTCGGCCCTCTGATGGAATCGGGGCGGGTGGACGTCCTCGCGTTCATCGGCACGAGCAGGGTCGCGGACACGCTCAGGAGGCAGCATCCCAGACCCCACAGGCTGCGGTGCGTGCTGGGCCTCGAGGCCAAGAACGCAGCGATCGTGCTGCCCGACGCCGACCTCGACCTCGCCGTCAGGGAGTGCGCCCTGGGTTCGCTGTCCTTCAACGGCCAGCGCTGCACGGCCCTCAAGATGCTGTTCGTGCACCGGAGCATCGCCGGGGAGTTCCTGGAGAGGCTCTCGGCCGCGGTCGGCTCGCTCCGTACCGGCATGCCCTGGGAGGCAGGAGTCGCCATCACTCCGCTTCCCGAGGACGGCAAGGTCGATGCGATGCGCGGGCTCATCGCGGATGCCGAAAGGGGAGGCGCCCGTGTGGTGAACCCGGGCGGCGGCGAGGCGGCCGGCACGCTCATGAAACCAGCCGTCGTGTTTCCCGTCGGCCCCGGCATGCGCCTGTACACCGAGGAGCAGTTCGGCCCCGTGGTGCCCGTGGCCTCGTTCGACTCGACGGAGGAACCCCTGGAGTGGATCGCCGGGTCCGACTACGGACAGCAGGTGAGCCTGTTCGGGCGGGACCCCGCCAAGCTGGCCTCGCTGATCGACCCGCTGGTGAACCAGGTCTGCCGGGTGAACCTGAACAGCCAGTGCCAGAGGGGCCCCGACACCTTCCCGTTCACCGGTCGCAAGGATTCGGCCGAGGGCACACTGTCGGTGTCCGACGCCCTGCGGGTGTTCTCGATCCGCACCCTGGTGGCCGCGAAGGAGACTGAGGAGAACCGCGGGATCCTGAGCAGCATGGTTCGCGGGCGGTCCTCGCGGTTCGTCTCGACGGACTTCATCTTCTGAATAACCGGACGGCTCCGTGAAGACCGGATATCTGCATTCGGCGGCGGTCGTGCTGCTGTGCGCGGCGGCATTCCATGCATGCATCACAGCCGGGTTCCAGTCCGACGACTTCCATCTCGTCGACAGGATCGACAGGGAAGGCTTCTTCGCCTCATGGGGCGGCCCGGACGGCGACCTGTTCCTCAGGCCCGGTACGATTCTCAGCCTCGCGGCCGACCGTACGATATGGGGCGGCCGGACCTCCGGGTTCCACTTCACGAACCTGCTGCTTCACATGACTGCCTCGCTCCTCGTATATGCCCTTTCGCGCCGA
Source organism: Candidatus Fermentibacterota bacterium (assembly GCA_022703195.1). Lineage (GTDB taxonomy): Bacteria > Fermentibacterota > Fermentibacteria > Fermentibacterales > Fermentibacteraceae > Fermentibacter. The sequence continues at coordinate 5,902 of JAKLEF010000061.1, forward strand.
GTCTTCGAAGGCGCGGGGCTGCGGGCTCCGGGAACCGCCGCTTGCCTCGCGGCATGCCTCTTTGCGGTTCTGCCGTGCCACTCGGAATCGGTCTGCTGGATCTCGGGCAGGACCGACCTCCTGGCTGCGGTGCTCGGACTTGGCGCCACACTGATGCTGATGCGGGGGAGGACTCTCGCCGCACTGCTGCTGTGGCTGGCCGGAGTGCTCTGCAAGGAGAGCGCGGCCACCCTGCCCGCAGCCTGGGCGCTGATCCCGGCTTCGCACCCGGGCACACGCAGGAGAGGCCTCGCGGGCCGGCTCGCCCTTCTTGCACTCCCGGCGGCTTACGCAGGCTTCAGGATGCTCGTCAGCCCTGGCATACTGGATGGCCAGAGCGGCGGAGGGATGCTCGTGGGGCCGGGCTGGAGCCCCGGCGAGAACCTGCTCAGGTTCGTCCTCCGGACCTTCGTGCCGCCGCTGCCCTCCGGGCTGCTGCCCGCCCTGTCGGGCCTCCCGCCGGCGCTGGCCGTTGCTGCGGCCGTGCCTGTGGTCGCCCTCGTCGTGATCCTCTTCGTCAGGAGGAGGCCGGCCCCGGAGCTGTACCGGACGGTTCTCGCCCTTCTGGCGGGCTTCCTCGTCCTGCTCCTCCCGGTTATTGGAATGAAGGTCGCCCTTTTCGACACCCAGTCCGAGCGGCTTCTGTACCTTCCCGGAATCCCGCTGCTCCTCGCATCGATACTGGTCATCGTCTCCCTGGCCGGGGAGGGGCGGACGGCCAGGGCGGTTCTGCTCGCGGCCGTCGCGGGGGGATTCGTGTCGACCCTGCATCTGTCGGCCGGCTGGGCGCGTGCGGGCAGGCTCTGCGATTCCCTCGCCGCGGACATCCTGTCGCAGGGAGACGGTGGGGATGTCGTCATCCTCAACGTCCCGGACAACCTGAACGGGGCCTATGTCTTCAGGAACGGGCTGAACGAAGCCGTCCGCATGACCGGCGGACCGGGGCGCTGCGAGATCCTCTCGACCCACAGCATCTCGTCCGTCGAGGATCCGACAACCGTCGATGCCGATCCGGGGTCGGCCAGGCTCGAGATCCCTCCCGGCGAGAGGTTCTGTGCGACAGGCGGGATCGCGGTGGTCGAGGATACCGACGAGGCTGTGATCGATGTCGGTCTCGAGGAAGGTACGATGCTGTTCTACAGCGAGGGCTCGTTCAGGCCGCTTTCCGGCATACGGTAGCAGGTCTTTCGGCACCCGGCTTCCGGCTTCCTGACCCCGACACCTGACGCCGGACGCCTGACACCCCCATCAAGCCCAGCGGATGGCCCTCGCGAAGCGCCCTTCCGGGTCCAGCGACCGCCTGAGGCGCGTCATCGACGCGATCACCCCCGGCGGGTGCATCATCCCGAGCAGTCCTCCCTTGAGCCTGCCCAGGCCGTGCTCGGCCGAGACGGTGCCGCCCATCGACACGGCAAGCCGGGCGATCTCTTGCATGCAACGCTCCGACGCCTCCATCTCCGCTTCGCCCCTTGGGAGGACGTTGGCGTGCAGGTGCCCCTGGCCCGCGTGACCGAAGACGACGCCCGCGAGGCCGGCCCCGTCGATGATGGCCCTGATGCCGGCATGGAAGTCGCCCGCCAGCGCCGGGGGTACCGCCGAATCGGACCCGTACTTTCGTATCCCGGGCACCGACAGCCGGAGCCTTGATATCTCCCTGTTCACCATCTCCGGCAGGGAGTGGCGGAAGCTCCTCATCCGCGAATCCCAGGCCCCGTCGAATCCGGCCCAGACCAGGCCGCCCGGTATCCCGGAAGCCGTCGCCAGGTCGTCCAGCCTTCCCAGGATCGAGTCCGTCATGGCATCGCCGGAGGATTCAAGGCGGACCATCACTGCGCAGGAGGCGCCCTCCGGGGGCAGGACCGCCCCCGGGAGGGGGTCGCGCCTCATGAAGTCGAGACACTCCCGGTCCATGACCTCGAGGGCCCGCAGGACGAGCCCGGACTGCCGGACCGCCCCTGCCAGGGGCCAGAGGCCCTGGGGATCGGGGTGGAACAGGACGGCATCGATGATCGTGCGGGGGCTCGTAGCAAGCCTGAGAACCAGCCCCGTCACCAGCCCGAGGGTCCCCTCGGAGCCCAGGAAGAGGTCGAGCAGGTCCATCCCCTCGCGCAGGGCGTAGCCGGCCGCGTCCTTCTGGTTCGGGTGCGCGGGGATCTCTCCGAGGGCGAGCGTGCCCAGCGAGGGATGGCGGCAGGTGCCGCCCGGGCCGAAGGCGCAGTCCCCCCGCACGATCGTGACGGGAGAGCCGTCGGGGAGGACGAGGTCGGCGGATCCCACCCATCTCCGCGTCGAGCCGTAAAGCAGGCTGTCGGACCCAGAGGCGTCGGTCGCGGCCATGCCGCCAAGGGATGCCGCAGTCTCAGTTGGATCGGGAGGGAAGAAGAGGCCGGGGGCATCGGACGACAGCCGGTGCCACAGCTCCTCGAGGGTGACGCCCGCCTCGACGGCCACGGTGGCGCCCTCCACCGGCCCGATCCTCTTCATGAGGCATGTGGAAAGGACGGCTCCGCCGTCCGGCAGTGCGCCCGCGACGACGCCCGTGCGACCTCCCGAGATCGTCAGCGGGAGGCTCCTCGACGCGCAGGACCGGACGTACTCCGCGGCCTCGGCGGCCGAGGAGGGCCAGCACGCCTCGTCGCACCATGCGCCGGCCATGCCCGACTCGTCGGTCAGGATGCCGGGCTCCCTTTCCGATACCGCGCCGGTTCCCTGAAGGATCCTCATGGACCCATCCGGGCCTGTCGAACCTGTGACTCGACGGTGTGCAGGCGAATCCTCCGGGTTTGTCGGGGGGGGAACAATGTTGTTATTGATAGAATACATCGGGCGTCGATCTTCGGTAAGTGCGACCTCTTCCGGAAGGGCAGGGACTGGATGGGCCTGACGTTCGCGATGAAGGTGCTGGGGCGCATAGCCGGGCACGAGGTGAAGACGGGGGAGATCGTCTTCGTCGAGCCCGACATCGTCCTCACCCACGACAACAGCTCGGCCATCATCGACAAGTTCGAGAGCACCGTCCCGGGCGGCCGCGTGAAGTACCCGGACAGGATCGCCATTGTCCTGGACCACGTGATCCCGGCCGACTCGAGCAAGGATGCCGCGGGCCAGCGCAAGATACGCGAGTTCGTGAAGAGGCAGGGCATCGGGCGCTTCTACGAGATGGGCACCGGCATCTGCCACCAGGTGGTGCCGGAGATGGGGCTCTGCCCCCCGGGCAGCCTCGTCGTCGGCAGCGACAGCCATACCTGCACCTACGGGGCGTTCAACTCCTTCGCGACCGGCATAGACAGAACCGAGGCGGCCGGGCTCTGGATCACCGGTCGCACATGGCTCAAGGTCCCCGAGAGCATCTGCGTTAACCTCGAGGGCGGGCTAGGGCGGATGGTGTCGGCCAAGGACATCGTGCTGAGGATCATAGGCGACATCGGAGCGGACGGCGCCAACTACATGGCCGTCGAGTTCCACGGCGCCGGGATCTCCTCGCTCAGGATCTCCGAGCGCATGACCATCAGCAACATGGGCGTCGAGATGGGCGCGAAGATCGCCGTCTTCCCGGCCG
>JAKLEF010000062.1 GCA_022703195.1 Candidatus Fermentibacterota bacterium
TCGCCACCGCTGCGCTGGCGGCGTCCCTCATCTCGCCGATCAGGATGACGTCGGGATCCTGCCTGAACACGGACCTGAGGGCGGAGGTCCAGCTCTCGGTGTCGATGCCGACCTCCCTCTGGCAGACGCTGGACACCTTGTCGTGGTGCAGGAACTCGATCGGGTCCTCCACGGTGACGATGTGGCGCTTCTCGTTCTCGTTGATGAAGTCGATCATGGAGGCGAGAGTGGTGGACTTGCCGCTGCCGGTGGCGCCCGTGACCAGCACCAGCCCGCGCTGCTCGAGGGCTATGCGCTTCACGATCGGCGGGAGGCCCAGGGTATCGATGTCGGGGATTTCGAACGGTATGCGCCGCATGACTATGGCCGTGGATCCACGCTGCCTGTAGACGTTCACCCTGAACCTGGCGGTGCCCGGCAGGGAGTGGGCGAGGTCTATCTCCTCGCCCTCCGCGAACCTCTTCCTCTGAGGCTCGGTCATCATCTCGAAGGCGAGCTGATCCACATGCTCGGGCTGGAGTGCGCCCACCGACTCGGCCCTCACTATGAGCCCGGCCTTCCGCAGGATGGGCGGGCTCCCCACCTTGAAGTGGATGTCGCTCACATCCTCGGCCAGCAGGACTGAGAGGAGGCGGTCAACGCCCTTCTCGGAAGCCATAGAGCCCCCTTCGGGAAATGAAGCTGCGGACGGACTCGGGAATAAGATATCGAGTGGGCATGGACCGGGCAAACCGTTCCCGGAGCCCGCTCGAGGAGACGAGGATCCCGGGGATCTCGAAAACCTCGATCCTGCCGGCGGCTGCGGGAGGGATGACGGGCCGCCCGCATCCCGCCCTGGTTCCTGCCACGAAACGGGCCAGGTCGAGGAAGAGCGGATACTCCTTCCAGGACGGCATCTCGGACAGGCTGTCGGACCCCGTGATGAAGACCGGGTCGATGCCTCCGGCGCGCGCCCTGCGCAGCAGATCGATCGTGTAGGACGGACCGGACACGGACTCGAGGTCAGCCACCTCGAACAGGGGGTCGCCGGCCGCTGCCAGCGAGAGCATCTCGAGCCTGTCCTCGAAGGGCGTGACGGAGCCGTTCATCTTGTGGGGGGGCAGGCGTGACGGGACCAGGAGCACCCTGTCCAGCGAGAAGCGGGCCGCCGCCTCACCGGCGAGGACCAGGTGGCCGATGTGGGGCGGGTCGAACGTCCCCCCCAGGATGCCGGTCACATCCCTCCAGCCCTCGCGAGGCCCTCCTCGGCCCTGTCGAGGAGATCCCCCGAGAGGCCGCACTCGGATATGGCCCTGTTGTAGCTGGATCTCGCCGCGAACGAGTTGCCCGTCTTCAGGTAGAGATCGCCCATCGAGACCAGGAGTTCGCCCATGCAGCCCCTTCCCTCGTAGTCCTCGAGGGCTTCTCGATAATAGAGGATCGCAGCCTCGTCCCTGTCCCTTCGCTCGTAGAACTGGCCGATGAACAGCGAGCGCCTGGCGAGATGCGAGAGGCAGCTGTCCTCCAGAGCCTCCACCTGTGGCATGAGATCTGATCCGGGGAATTCCTCGAAGAACACCCTCACCTCGGCGATGGACTGCGTAACGGGGGTCAGATCCCTCCTGAAGTCGCGGTTCTGGAGCCAGTACGTAAGGGCTATCCTGTACTGGGCCTCGTCGGCCAGCGCACTGCCGGGGAACTCGGAGAGGATCCTCCTGAACTGGAAGTCGGCGTCGGCCCACAGCTTCTGTCCCGCATCCGCGACACCCAGCCTGTAGAGATAGAGGTCGGTGTCGGTCGCACCGGGATAGTTGAAGAGGAGTTGCGTATAGAGGATCTCGGCTTCGGGCCAGTTCCCGCTGTCGTACGCCTCCGCTGCAAGGGCCTCGAGCCCGGGCCTGTCCAGGCCCTGCCCGTCGTACTGCCTGCCGCAGCCGGCAGGGAGGAGGGCGAGGACGGCGAGGGCGAACCCCGTTCCCGGCGAGCTCAAGAAGGATCTCATCTGGCTCCCGTCAGTTGCTCAGGAATGTAAGCGAATCACGCCTGGCCGCGGCTTCGACCGCGGCAGGGGAACCCAGGCCAGGAGAGGCGCTGCATGCCGAGCGGTACCAGTCCAGAGCCTCCTCGGCCCTCCCGGACTCCTCGGCCATGATGCCGAGCATGAGGGCCGCCTCGACCCGGTCGGTCGCGAAGTCGGAATCCCACACTTCGAGGAGCTTCTCCCTCGCGAGAGTGCTCCTCCCCTGCGCCATGTCCTCCGTGGCGCCCGAGAGAAGCAGGCGCATGCGGCGCTCCCTCAGTGCTGGATCTATCCCGCCCATCCTGTCCAGTTCCGTCAGGACCTCCAGTTCCTCGGTCCTCCTGTCGGTGAAGGGCAGGAGCAGGGCGGAGGCGCCCAGGATCTGGCTCCTGAGGTCGGTCCGCATGAGGGGGATCCTGGAGAGCTCCACGAGGTGTCTCTCGGCGCTTTCGTCCAGCAGCGCGTCCCCTTCCGGGGTCGAGGCGAGGGAGTCGGGCAGTCCGGCCACCAGCGAGAGATGGCGGGATGCGTAGACTCCCCTGAAGAGCCATTCGTCCTCGAAGACCTGGACCATGTCCGGACAGACCAGGGAGCTCTCGAGGGCCGCAAACGCCTGCAGTGAATCCCTGTCCCTGAGCATCTCCCATGCCAGGCGCCGCCAGAGTTCGGCGAGCCTCGCCCCGCCTCTGAGGACCGAATCGGCCTGGAGGACCGTCAGCACCTCGAGGGTCTGCTGGCGCACCGGACGGCTCCTCTCGGCCCCGCAGGCCAGGAGGGCGGTGTCGGCGTACTCGAGCCACGCATCCCTGTCGTACTGGACACCCTCTCCAGAGAGGGCCTCCCCGTAGAGGACCAGGGCTTCGGAAAAGTGCCCGGCCTGCCTCAGCACGCGGGCTTCCTCGAGGAGGGACGGCCCCCCTCCGCCTCCGCACGAAGCGGCGATCAGCAGGAAGGCAGCGGCGGGGATCCTCCTCATTCGGCCCTGCTGGAATAGAAGAGATAGATCAGGCTGGCGACGACACCCGTGACCACGAGCGGCTCCAGCAGGCCGCCGGTCGAGGCCTGGGGCTCTCCGCCGGTGAGCCAGGCCTGGTCGGAGGAACCCCTGAGTTCCGGGAGATCGGAGACGGGCACCCTGTCCGAACGGGAGGCACTGCTCCTGACCGAGCCTATGACCGTGCCCGAGGAGTCGGCCAGTTCTGCATACAGCTCGCACCTCACGGTCCTCTCGACCTTCTGCGGTCCGACGAGCCAGGATCGGCTGGTGTTGCCGAGGATGACCGAGAGTTCCATGGGCCTCACCCTGAGGGCGACAGCACCGGCCGCAGGGGCGGCCGGCTGTGACTCGCGGGCGGAAGGACCTCCCGTGGAGAGCACCACGAGGCCCGATCCGTCCATCTCGGCCTTGATGCACTGCTCCACGAGCCAGTTGCCGGGATGGTCACCCGACATCTCCAGACGGACGCTGTCGATACCGGAAGCCAGCACCGAATCCGAAATGGAGGAACAGGCTTCGCCGACGGCCTGCTCGGCGAGCTCGAGGTTCGACAGGGGCAGGGCGAAGAGGGCGGATGTGAGCACAACTGCAGTGGTCAGCACGACAGCACCTTCCCATCTCGAGTCGGACAGCCGGGACACGGATGAACGGGGAAACCATCGGAAAGGCCGATTCCGCTGTCAATTCCCCCCGGATACAGTCACAGTGGTCGAAAGGCCCTCGCACCCTTCGACGATCGCCTCTCGGAAGGCCCCTGCGCGCACCGGGGATGTGAACAGGGCGCTGCCGTCGACCATCGGTGCGTCGAACACGGTCCTCCCGCGGCGGGAGGTTTCGGCCAGGACGGAGATCCGCCTGCCCGTGAGCCTGCCGCCCCAGGCTTCCGCGGCTTCCTCGCCTATGGAGTCGAGTATGCCGAGCCTTTCGTCGACGATGGCCGGATCGACGAGGTCGCCGTCGCCCCTGCCGTACTCGACGGAACCCTCCTCGTGCCAGTAGGGGAAGGCAACAAGGCTCCTCAGGCTGGACGCACCCCTCAGGAACGAGCAGAGATCCTCGAAGTCACCGTCGGTCTCGCCGGGGTAGCCGGCGATCACGGTGAACCTGCACGCGATGTCGAGACCGGCATGCGACACCATGTCGCATATCCTCTCCAGCGCCGCCCTCCCGTAGCCCCTGTTCATCCTCGCCAGGACGCGGTCCGAAGCGTGCTGGACGGGGATGTCCAGGTAAGGGGCCAGGTTGCGGAAGCGGGTCATCGCCTCGAGGATGGATTCGTCGAATCTCCGTGGATTCAGGTAATAGAGGCGGAACCACCTGTCGGGATGGCGCGAGGCCAGTTCGGAGACCAGATCGGCCGGCCCCATCGCGCCGTCCCTCCACGCGAGGAGATCCTGGGCCACCACCCCTATCTCTCGGGCACCCGAGGCCGCCAGATCGTCCGCCTCTGCGATGATGCCGGAGGCTCGTTCGGGCCTGAAAGGCCCCCTTATGGCCGGGAGGACGCAGAAGGAGCACCTGTTGAGGCAGCCGTCGGCTATCTTGAGGTATCTGTCGAATCTGCGGGAGATGCGCGAGCGCCCCCGGGCATCGTGGTCGACCCCGAGGAAGGCGGCCAGCGAAGCGGTGTCGGCCGGCCCGACCAGGGCGTCTATCCCTTCCAGCCCGCCCGAACCGTCGTCCCCGAACCTCCCGGGAAGGCATCCCGCCAGGACGAACCTCCTGCCTCTGCCGCCTGAGCGCCAAGCCAGCGCCTCGGATACGGCCTCGACAGACTCCTCGACGGCAGGGGCGATGAAGGCGCACGTGTTGAGGAGGAGGAGCACGGCCTCGTCCGGGTCGCGGACGATGCGGTAACCGGCGCGGCGGATGACAGCCGCGAAGGACTCCGAATCCACCTCGTTGCGGGGGCAGCCCAGGGTGACGATGCAGGCGGCGCGCCTGCCGCGGTCAGAGGTCACCGGCCCTCAGGACCTCGTAGCCGCCGGGCACGACCATTTCGAAGGAACTGCCCGGATCGCCTCCGGCAACGGAGACGGAGCGGAGCGTCCAGGTGCTGCGGTTGCCGTTGCCGTCATACGTGCTCAGCACCCTGGGGAGGCTGTCCGATATCAGGTAGGCGAAGCTCATGCGCGAGATGCCCTGTCCGATCTCCCCCTCCAGTTCGACGAAGACCGTGTCGCCGCTGATCCTCGAAGCGGTGGCGAGCCCGGGGTCGCCGGCGGATTCCAGGAGAGCGGTGAAGCTGGCGGGTTCCGACGATGGATCGAGGAGAACCTGCATGTAGAGGGGATCCACCGTGTATACGACCGATCCGTCGAAACCCATCCGCCTACCCTCCGGATCGGCGTAGTCGAGCAGGAATCTCCCGTCCCTCGCGAGCAGGAGCCTGCCGGAGGAGGATTCGGTCTCCCTGGTGAGCGCCCAGTAGTCGGACTGGGAGAAATCGGCCGACAGCAGGGAGGCTGACTCCAGCTTCTCGAGCATGCCGCATGCGGGGCCCGAGGCGGCGCAGGCGGCCGTGAGCAGAATCGTGATCGTCGTCAAATCGACCCTCCGGAACCGGTGGACGGGGCGCGGGGTGATACGGCTGCGTCTCCGCCGATCACGACCACCAGCCCGTCGTGGCCTGGCACTATTGCATCCATCATCTGGCCGCCCGGCTGTACGGGTATGGAGGCCGGGGAGGTCAGCCATGCATGGAGGGAGTCTCCGGCGACCGAGGCCTCCTGGGCAAGGCCGTCGGGGAAGAGCACCACCGTGATGTCGGGGGCCCCTTCGTCGAGGACCGGCCATGAGGTCCAGCCGGAGGCCTGGAGTGCTCCCACGACCTGCGAGATGCGCGCGGAGTTCATAGGGAGCCCGACGACTGCGATCTCGACGGACCGGGAGGGCGCGGAGCCGGAATCACCAGCCGGCACCGAGCCCAGGTCCTGTTCTATCCTACGGATCGCGAGGCCCGCGTCCTCGGCGAGCTGTGAATCTGGGAACCTGTAGACAAGTACGTTGAAGCCGTCCCTCGCCCTGGACAGGTTGCCCCTGAAATAGAGCTGTGAAGCCCGGGCGAAGGCTCCGAGATCGCTCTCCTCCACTACGAGGCCCGCGTCGTCCGTTTCGAGCGGTTCGCGCCCGCACGACGCGACCGCAGCGAGCAGCAGGAAGGGCAGGAACCTCCTCAAGAGCCATCCTCCTCCGGAGTGTCGACCGGGGCCACGAGCCCGGCCTCCTCCCTGGTCACGAGGACCTTCCGGGCCCGCCCGTCGCGGGAGGGTCCCACCACGCCCCTCTCCTCCAGTTCGTCCATGATCCTCCCCGCCCTGGAGAATCCCAGCCTGAGCTTCCTCTGGAGCAGCGACGTGGAACCGATCTGATACCTGATCACTAGTTCCCTTGCCTTCTGGATGAGGGGATCATCGGCATCTAGGCTCACCGGGTCGGGATTGTTCCCTCCCGAGAGCACGGCCGGGTCGAAGGCGAACTGGTACTGGAGATCCTGCTGCCTCCAGTCGTTCACTATCTGCCTGATCTCCTTCGTGGTCACGAGGGAGCCCTGGACCCTGAGCGGCTCGGGCGAGGAGGAGTGGAGGAACAGCATGTCCCCCTTCCCCAGGAGCGCCTCTGCGCCATTCATGTCGAGGATGGTCCTGGAATCCGTCTTGGAGCTCACCATGAACGCGATCCGGGACGGGAAGTTGGCCTTGATGATGCCGGTGATGACGTCAACCGACGGCCTCTGCGTGGCCAGCACGAGGTGGATGCCCACGGCCCGGGCCATCTGGGCGAGCCTGACTATCGGCTGCTCGATCTCGCTCGCCGAGGTGACCATGAAGTCGGCCAGCTCGTCTATGATGAGCACTATGTAGGGCATCGGGCCGGTCGAGTCGGGCCTCGGGGCTATCTCCCGGTTGTATTCCGCAATCGACCTCACGCCGTTCTGGGAGAGCCTGACGTAGCGGTTCTCCATGGTGTTCACCAGGTCCTCGAGCAGCAGCTTGGCCTCCCGTGCGTTGGTGATCACGGGCGACCAGAGGTGGGGCAGATCCTCGTAGTTCCTGAACTCGGCCCCCCTCTTGGGGTCGATGAGCGCCAGCCTGACCTCGTCGGGGCGCTTCTTCATGAGCAGGGTGCAGATGATGGTGTGGAGGCAGACGCTCTTGCCCTGTCCCGTGGCCCCCGCCACCAGGAGATGGGGCATCTCGGCGATGTCCACCACGATCGGCTCGCCCTCCATCCGCCTTCCCAGGGCGACGGGGAGCGCCTCTCCCGAGACGGACCGGAGTATCTCGCGCAGGAAGACGGCCTCCGGAACCGGGTTCGGCACCTCTATGCCCACCGCGTCCCTGCCGGGGATGGGGGCGAGGATGCGTATCCGGGAGGCCTTCAGGGCCAGGGCGAGATCGTCCGTGCGGCCCACTATGCTGTTCACCTTCACGCCGGGGCCCGGCCTGAGCTCGAACCTCGTCAGGACTGGGCCCGGCCTGTAGTCGACTATCTCGCAGGCCACCCCGAATTCGGACAGCTTCCTCACGAGGAGTCCCGCCCTCTCCCTGAGCTCGGCCTCGGAGACCCCCGACTTCGACGTGGAGGAAGGGGACATCAGCACGGTCTCGGGCGGAAGGACGCCGGGAGGGGCTGGACGGCCCTCCTCCACGGTTCCGGAGCCCTGGCGCCGGGCATCGGCGGGGCCGGGCACGGCGGGCTCCTCCACGGGTTCGCCCGGCTCCTCCGCCGCGGCGGGTTGCCGGGATGTGACGGCATGACGCACTGGAGGATCCTCGTCAGGAGGTTCCTCCGCGCGGGGCTGTGCGAAGGCCTCCTTCACGGCCATGCCGGGAAGGAAGCTGGGCACCTCGGGCGGGGGACCGGATCCCTTCACCCGGGACCAGGTATTGCCCGATTCCGTCACGGCCGGCAGGGGCACGCGGCCTTGTCCATCCTGTCCGCGCCTGCCGGTGTTCACCCTCGGGATGCGCACCGGGACGCTCGCGAGGTCGCCGGCTATGTCCCAACCCGTGAACACCATCAGGGACAGCACGAAACCCATCAGCAGGATCAGATAGGCGAACACGGGGCCAGCCCAGCCGGCCAGGACGTCTACAGCCCTGCCGGCGAGCGCGCCTCCCGGCCTCCAGGCGAGCACCGGGTTGATGCGCCTCCCGACCATGTCGGTCAGCGCGGAGAGGAACAGCAGGTTGACCGAGAGCCCTTGCAGGAACTGGAATGCCCCCGGCAGTATCCCGGGCTTGAGGAGCCTGGCCGAGCAGAGCAGGAGCGCCAGCGGAGGCAGGAATCCGAGGAAGCCGAGGATCCTGTAGACGAAGGAGCGCACCGCACCGGCCGCCCCTCCCCCCGCGCCCAGGCCGGGCACGGCCAGGAGTATCAGCAGGCCGGCGCCCGCGAAGAACAGGACGACGATGGATACGGCCCTGAGCCCCCTGCGGCGGGGCTGGACCCTCTTCGGACCGGGCCTCCTCCGGGTCGTCACAGGGATCTGACCGACCTGCCCGAGGCATCCCTGGGGACGCCTGGGGCGGGATCGGGAACGAGCATCCCGTCCACGTCGAACATGTAGGCGAGACAGCCCCCTGAAGGCAGGCGGAGCTCGGCCACCCAGCTCCCGTCCGGGAGCCTCCGCATCGGGCCTTCGACGACATCCCGCCCGTCGCATACACCGCTGACGGAGACCCTCGATACCCCCGGGCCGCCGGGGTGGAAGAAGGCCACGTCGACGTATTCCGCGAGGGCGGCGCCCACCGACTCCCTCAGCCTGTCATAGGGCCTGAAGAACGGGCGCGCCCTTCCGGGGATGTCGATGATCCCCTCCCCCCTGGGATCGCGGGCCCGGCGCCTCCCGCCCCGCCTGGGCTCGAAGCATCCGAATCCCCTGAGGAACACGCTCTGCCCGCCGCAGAGTGCCTCCTCGACGATGCCGAGCATCGCCTCCAGCGCCGCCCCGGCCTCCCGGCGCGACAGCCCGGTGCGCAGGGCCATCTCCCTCGCGAGCTCTTCCCTGGTCAAGAAACCCTCCATGAAGGTACGGGTTTTGAAATGGGGAAGCCCGCCGCCCCCGTCAAGACCCGGCCTCCCCGCCCAGCATAGCGATTATCGCCTCCGCACAGCCGACCGGGGAAAGCCCTGCACAGTCGACTCCTCCCGGGAGGCTTCCGTAATGTCCGCTCCTCGCGGCCAGGAGATCCGAAAGCGCTCCGCGATCCGCGGCAAGGGGCCTCCCGGATCCCTCCAGCCTGTCCAGGAGCGTTCCAGCCGGGACCAGGAGCGTCACCAGGGTCGATTCCTCCAGCACGACCGCCAGGTTGAGGGGATCGAGGAGGGTGCCGCCCCCCAGTGCCAGCACGAACCGGCCGCTCCGCCGGAGGATCGAAAGCAGCGCCGATCTCTCGGCACCCCTGAACCCATCCTCGCCGTACGCCTCGAAGATGGACGGGATGGACAGGCCGGCCTCCCCCGCCACCTCGGAGTCGAGGTCCACGAACGG
>JAKLEF010000063.1 GCA_022703195.1 Candidatus Fermentibacterota bacterium
AGCTGGCGACGTGCCTCTCGCAGATCTACCACGAGCACCTGCTGGGCACGAAGGCCGGCTATGCGAAGTTCGAGTCCTTCCCGGTCTGGAACCTGCCCCTCGACCATCCCGTGAACGCGGCCTACGAAGCGGCCACCGCAGACATAGCCGACTTCAACCTCGTCGATCCGTTCCACCTGAAGGCCACGGGAACCGAGGCGGTCAACTACAACAGGGACGTGGAGGCCTTCCCCCTGCTCCAGAGGGTCTACGAGAAGATCACCGGCAGCACGATCATCTACCGCTCACCCACCGAGATGGGCGTGAACAGGATCGCCGACGGGATAGTGGATGACGGCGCCATCAGGGAGGCCGCGGAGCAGGAGCTGATACGAAGGTACTTCAGGTACAGGTGCGAGTACGTCTCGGGCCTGGTCGAGAGCACGGCCGTGGCAAAGGCGGAATCCCTCCTCGAACAGTACGGCCTGTCCCCCGAGCGCAGGAGCGTCGTCCTCCCGGCACGCGAGGAGAAGGGCGGAGCCGCAGGCCGCACGCCGCAGGGCTCGGCCCTCGAGCTCCCCGACGGCAGGATCGTCAGGGGCAGGACCTCCGACCTTATGTCCGCGGCATCCGCCCTGGTGCTCAATGCCTCGAAGGCCCTGTCCGGCCTGCCGAGGGAGATGCACCTCCTGTCGCCCGGGACGATCTCGTCAATCGCCCGGCTGAAGTCGACGATACTCGGCACGCATAACCCGGGGCTCGATCTGGAGGAGGTGCTGATAGCACTCTCCGTCAGCGCCATGACCAGCCCGGCCGCCGATCTGGCCATGAAATCGCTTTCTTCGCTGAGGGGCTGCGACGCGCACCTGACGTCGCTCCCCAGCGCAGGGGACGGGTCGGGTCTCAGGGAACTCGGTATCAACGTGACGAGCGACCCCGGCTATCCCTCCGGGAACCTCTGGGCGGGACAGCCGGGGTAGAGCGGAGCGGAGGCTAGAAGTAGAGCCTGGCCCCGATGCCGCCGTTCAGCCCTAGTTCGGTGTCGGGCACTATGTCCATGACGGGGGCGAGCTGTACGAACATGTCCACCGGCGCCCCCTCGAACGGGTAGCACAGCCCGAGCGGGATCCTGACGCCGAGAACCACGTCGCCGTCATCGTCGTTCTCGTTCTCGTCGCGGAAGTAGAGCTTGCCGCCCAGGCCGTACGTGAACATCAGCCCGTCCAGCCCGGAGCCGGAATCCGCGATGTCGAAGGAATGCAGTACATAGTCGCCGGCCAGGAAGAAGCCGCCGTCCCCCTCGAAGGACCAGGCGGCCGCGAGTTCGAGTGCCGACTTCTGGGAGAGCCAGTTCTTGAGGCACAAACCTGTCGGGTCGCCGGCAACGATCCCGATGCCGAATCCGTCCATCTGGGCCGAAGCCGGGGCCGGCAGCAGCGCCGCCAGCAGCACGGCCGCGGATAGAGCATGAGCAGACTTCATCCTCCCCCTCCGGGTTGCATAGTCCATGCGATCACGATCAAGTATCTGCCCTGCCCGGATGCCGGGTCAACGCCGGGCCGGGCTTGACCCGGGGCCGCGCCCCTGCAATAAACCCGCTGTCGTTTGCCGCGCCTCACGATGCGCGGCCGTGGTGATGTGATGCGTCACCCGACCGGAAACGACGCCCACCGCCCGCGTCGCGGGCAAGGTATCGCAGTCTCCGGCGGAGCGCATCGGTTCTCCATTCCCGAGGAGGAATCATTTGCGCAACTACGAGACAGCAGTGATCTTCAGCGCCTCCCTATCCGAGAGCGAACTGGAGCAGGAAGTCTCCAAGGTCGTCGAGGTCATCGGGAAGGCGAAGGGTACCCACACGGGCACCCAGCACTGGGGCAGGAGGATGCTCACCTTCCCCCTGAAGAAGCAGAACGAGGGCATCTATTTCTTCTTCCGCTGGACGGGCGGGGAGGAGGTCAGCGCAGCCCTCGACTGGAACCTCAAGATCGACGAGAACTGCCTGCGCCACCTCAATCTGCGCCTCGACGACAGCCGCGTGACGGCCGGCGAGGACAGGATCTCCGACGAGGCCGCCATGCCCGAGGAGCCGGCCTTCACCGACGACGACTCCGAGGACGAGGCCGAGCAGGACGCCGAGGAGTAGGCCGGGCATGAACATCAGAATGCCCAGCATCAACCGCGTCATGATCTCCGGGAACCTCGTCGACGAACCCAGGACAGACCTCCTGGAAAACGGCACGCACGTCGCCAATTTCAGGATAGCCAGCAGCCAGTCCTTCCGCGGGAAGGACGGCGAGTGGCACGAGAAGACCTGCTTCGTCGACGTCGTGGCCTGGAGGAGGACGGCGGAGCTGGTGGCGGAGTATCTGCGCAAGGGGAGCCCGGTGCTGGTCGAGGGTGAACTCCAGACCAGCTCCTGGCAGGCCTCCGACGGCACGTCGCGGAGCAGGATCGAGATCCTGGCCAGGCGCGTCCAGTTTCTCGAGAAGCCCGGACAGCAGCAGAGAAGCGAACCGGCCGCCCGCGAGGAGAAGGCCTCGTACACCCCGGCGGACGAACCTCCGGACAGCGAGTCGGAGTATGACGACATCCCGTTCTAGGATGATCTGAATGCAGCCCGGCCCCGGGCCCCTGCCCCCGGTCCTGAACGTCTTCTTCCTGACGGGACGGGTGCTGTCGAGGCAGAGGCTGAAGATCACCGGCAAGGGCGCCTACCTCGTCGAATTCGAGATGGCCGCCGGGAGGCCGGTCGGGCCCGACGCCGGACCGGCGCCTACGGATGTCTTCGACATCGAGATCTGGGGGGACGCGGCGAGGGAGATGGACAGGTCGCTCCAGGCCGGATCCCAGGTCTACGTCGAGGGCAGGCTCGTGAGCAGGGAGTTCGAGGACAGGGGCGGCATAAGGCACAGGAGAACGGTGCTCAAGTCGTCCAGGGTCGAGATCCTCGGCGGGTGACCGCCGGGAGCTCATTCCAGGAAGGAAGGATCCCTTGATCAAGAAGAAGCGCACGAACCTGAAGGTCATGAAGAAGAAGAAGTGCCGTTTCTGCATATCCCCCGAGCTGGTCATCTCCTACAAGAACGAGCGCCTGCTCGGCCGCTATGTGTCGGACAGGGGCAAGATCGTCCCGCGCAGGGTCTCGGGGAACTGCGCAAGGCATCAGAGGGCTGTCGCCAGGGCGGTCAAGGTTGCCCGCTTCCTGGCGATCATCCCCTATGTGAGAGAGCATTTCCGGTAGGATCCGCCCGAGCGGGGGCGAGGTGGAGACATGCCCGGATCCCTGGCATGAAGGACGGCCGGGCGCAAGGCGCCCTGAGGGCGGCGGCGCTCGCCGCCGCCACGGCGGTTCCCGGTCTGCACTTCCTGGCCGGCTCGCTGGCCTCGGCGGCGGTCCGGAGGAGGCCGGTCGCCGGTTCGGCCGCAGTCGTGGCGGCCTGCATCCTGATGTACTGGCTGGGCGGCCTGGAGGGTGCGCTCTTGTGCATCGCCACGGCCGCAGGGCTGACTGCCGCCTCTTCGGCGCGCCTGTCCTGGCCGCAATCGAGCTTCGTGACGGCGGCCGCCTGCGTCATCGCAGCCGCAGCCTCCCTGGCGGACGGCCCGGGGATCATGGGGATGACGGCTGCCGTGCTCGAACCGCTCGTGCCGGTCTATGCATCGGCGGGGATCCCCGAGAGCCAGGCCCGTTCGGTGATGGATGCACTGGTCTACCTCTCCCCCGGGACCGGGGCTTTCCAGGTCGTGATCGGTTCGATCCTCGCGGCCAGGCTTGCCGGCCTCGCTGCCGGATCGCGGGATGCGGGCTCCTGGAGGACTCTGCGCCTGGGCCTGGCCCCGGCATGGTTCCTCATCTGCGCCCTTGCGGCTGCGGTTGCAGGAGACAGGACCGGTACGGACCTGGCAGCCCGTGCTGGGGCCAACGTCCTCGTCTTCCTCGCGGCCCCCTATGGAGCGGTAGGCCTCGTGATCCTCGGAGAGGCCGTGAGGAGGAAGCCCTTCCTGCTGGCGGCGGGGCTCTTCCTGGCAGTGGCGGCTACGCCGGTGATCGCGGCGGGGGTGCTCTTGACAGGCATTCTGGACACCTGGCTCGATTTCAGGGCCAGGTTCCCGAAACAATGAAACCGGCCGGAGGCCGGGACGGGAGTCGGAGATGAAGGTGCTTCTAACGCACAATGTGAAGGACATCGGCAGGTCGGGCGACACGGCCGAGGTCAGCGACGGCTACGCCCGCAACTTCCTGTTCCCCAGGAAGCTGGCTGTGCTCGCCCAGGAGGGGAACCTCAAGCTGGCGGCCGACGTGAAGAGGAAGGCTTCCGAGAGGGATGCGAAGATAGAGGCCCGGTCGCGCGAGCTGGCGGCCAGGCTCGAGGGTGTGGTCTGCACGATCAAGTCGCCTTCCGATCCCTCAGGGAACCTCTACGGGAGCGTCACGGACCGCGAGGTCGCGCAGGCGCTCGAGCAGGCCGGCATCCCCGTCGACCGCCGCCAGATCTCCATGGACCAGCACATAAAGAAGGTCGGCGATCATTCCGTCATGATCAGGATTTCGGGTGCGATCGAGAAGGGCATCACCGTCAGGGTCGTCCCGGGGGAGAATTGCTGACCCTTGCGGTAGAGACTTCCTGCGACGACTCCGCCGTGGCCCTGCTCGAGGGCACGAGACCCCTGGCCGAGAAGGTCAGCAGCCAGACGGTACATGCGGGGCTGGGAGGGGTGGTTCCGGAACTGGCGTCCAGGATGCACCTCGAGGTGCTCCCCGGCCTGGTGGAGAGCCTGCTCGCCGAATCCGGCACCTCCATCCGCGACATCGACACTTTCGCCGCGACCGCCGGACCGGGTCTGGTGGGCTCCCTTCTGGTCGGCCTCTCGTGGTCGAAGGCGGCAGCCTTCGCCACGGGAGGCCGGTTCCTCGGCATCAATCACGTGGCATCGCACCTGTTCATCCACTACGGCGACGAAACTCTCGGCCCGGTTAGCTTCCCCGCGGCCGCTCTCGTCGCTTCCGGCGGACACACGTCGCTCTTCGTCCTGGAGTCCTGGGACGACTGCCGTTTCGCGGGGGGCACCAGGGACGACGCAGCCGGTGAGGCCTTCGACAAGACGGCCAAGCTGATGGGCCTGGGATACCCCGGAGGCGCACTGCTCGACAGGCTGGCGGCGGAAGGGGACGCGTCCAGCGCCTCCCTGCCCTCCCCCCTGGACGATCCCGACCTCCCGGAGTTCAGCTTCAGCGGCCTGAAGACCGCGGTCAGATCCCTGCTGTCGGCGGGGACGAAGCCCGAGGATGTCGCGGCATGCTTCTGCCGGACGGTTTCCTCCATACTCTCGACAAAGCTCCTGGCACTCGCGGCTTCCGCCCGTGCGAGGACGGTCATGGCAGCAGGCGGGGTCTCGGCCAACAGCTTCCTCCGGGCCGGCCTCGCCGGGGAGTGCTCCCGGAGGGGGCTGGATCTGCGGCTGCCCGCGCTCCGCTGGACGACGGACAACGCGGTCATGGTCGGCAGGGCCGCGGCGGCGGCTCTCGAGGCCGATCCATCGGCATGCTCCCCCTTTTCCTGCAATGCATTCGCGAGATGGACGGGAACGCGGCTAGGGCCCCTGGCATGTGCGTGACCCCGCTATCCCGCAGGGGGTCGGCAGTGGTTATGTTCCGATTCTGGCTTGCCCGTGAGGAGTAGTAGATGCCTTCCAGAGGGATACGGACAGGAATCGACCTGGTCGACATCCCCAGGTTCGGTATCGCCGCTGGTCGCAGGGGGGGAGCTTTCCTGGAGAGGATCTTCACCCCGGGCGAGCTGGCATCGAGCCCGGCGCTGCAGAGCCTTGCCGGTGGTTTCGCGGCCAAGGAGGCCTTTCTGAAGGCTCTCGGAACCGGCCTCTCCGACGGGATATCCTGGCACGACGTCGAGATAGTGCACAGGGAAGGCGGACGGCCCGACCTGGTGCTCGCCCGCAGGGCCGCGGAGCTCCTGGGTTCGGGGCAGGCATCGCTGAGCATCAGCCACACCTCCACGACCGCCGTCGCGGTGGTGGTCATCTCGGGCGGTGATGCGCCATGACCCGCTGGGTGACCCCGTCCGAGATGCAGGCCCTGGACAGGCAGGCCATCCAGTCCGGCACCCCGGCCGAGACCCTCATGGAGACCGCCGGGACGGCCGTAGCCGGGCTGGCGCAGCGGATGTTCCCGGAGGGGGACGCCCGCGTGGACGTCTTCTGCGGTCCTGGCAACAACGGCGGCGACGGCTTCGTGGCTGCGCGCCTCCTCAGGCGGCAGGGCTACACGGTTCGCGCAGTGCTGGCATCCGACTCCGCCTCCGGCATTTCCCCGCTCTGCATGAAGAACCTCGTCAGGTTCAAGGACGAGGGCGGCG
Organism: Candidatus Fermentibacterota bacterium; assembly: GCA_022703195.1. Classification (GTDB taxonomy): domain Bacteria; phylum Fermentibacterota; class Fermentibacteria; order Fermentibacterales; family Fermentibacteraceae; genus Fermentibacter. The sequence continues at coordinate 6,354 of JAKLEF010000063.1, forward strand.
CCGTGACGGGCATGAACCACCTGGACGATCTCACCGGTGAACCCGAACTCGGCATCGACGCCCTCCTGGGCACCGGCTTCCACGGGAGCCTCGAGGGGTCCGTCGCCGCCTGCACGCAGTTCCTCGGGCGCTGCGGCGCGGTCCTGGCCGTGGACACCCCCTCGGGGGTGAACGGAGAGGACGGATCGATCGATCCCCTCACCGTCCCGGCATCGGTCACGCTGGCGCTGGCTGCGCCCAAGCTCGGCTGCCTGATCCTCCCTGGCTGCGCCTCGGCGGGCGCCGTCTTCAGGGCCGACATCGGCATCGATGTCCCGGAACGCCCGGACAGGATGGTCTTCGACTTCGAGGCTGCCGCCGCGGCTCTTCCGGAACGGCCGGCCCACGCCCACAAGGGCACATTCGGCAGGGTGCTCCTGCTGGGTGGCTCGGAGCTGATGCCCGGCGCCCCCATACTCATGTCGCTCGGTGCCCTCCGGGCCGGCGCAGGGCTGGTGAGGCTCTTCGTTCCGTACCCCGCTGCGGGTGCCGTTTTCGGCCGGGTTCCCGAGGTGGTCTGCGGCTACTTCCTGCCCGGGGATGTCACCTCCCTCCCGGAGCCGTCGGGCTTCGACTGCGCGGCGATCGGGCCCGGCATGGGCGACGGGGTGGAGACTTCCAAGGTCGTGCGCCACATCCTGTCCAGCTGGACCCTTCCGGTCGTCTTCGACGCCGACGCCCTCAACGTCCTCTCCGGCGCCATAGCCGAGATCGCCATGAAGAAGTGCCCGTCCGTGCTCACGCCGCACGCAGGCGAACTGCAGCGGCTCGCGGGCAGGGCGGCCGGCTCGCGCGAGGAGCTCTGGGAGATGGCATCGGTCATGTCGCGGGCCACGGGATCGGTCGTGCTCCTCAAGGGGCGCCCGTCCGTGGTTTTCTCCCCCGACGGGGGAAGGGCCCTCATCCCGTGCGGGAACAGCGGGCTCGCCACGGGAGGCTCCGGTGACGTGCTCACCGGCATGGCCGCCGCGTTCCTGGGGCAGGGCATGGACCCCTCTACAGCCGCGGCAGAGGCGGCCTTCCTCCATGGTCTGGCTGCTGACATCATCGCCGCCGGGTCCTCGTCCAGGTCCATGCTTCCCAGTGACGTGGCGGGAAAACTCGGCCCGGCCTTCACGCTCCTGGAGAACGGCCCCCCCGCCGGGCTCCTGAGAATCGAGGGGAGGTGGAATGGAAGGCTGTGGGATATCCCGTGACGAGGCCATGGCCCTTCTCGTCGGGAACATCTCGAACATCGCGTTGAGGAGGCACTGCCTCGCAGCGGGAGCGATAATGCGCAACCTCGCGGTCAGGCTCGGACATGCCTCCGAAGCCGGGCTCTGGGAGGTGACGGGCATCCTGCACGACCTTGACTACGAGCAGACCTCTTCCGACCCCGCGGTCCACGGAACCGTCACCTGCTCGATGCTCCGAGACAGGCTGCCCGAAGAATCCCTCCACGCCATCCTCTCGCACAACGCCGAGAACAACGGATCCAGCCGCGAGTCCCTGCTGGACAGCCTCCTCACGGCAGCCGAATGCGTCACCGGGCTCGTGACGGCCACCGCGCTCATCTACCCGGACAGGAAGCTGGCCGGAGTCGAGGCTTCCTCCGTCATCAAGAGAATGACCAAGACGGGTTTCGCCAGGAACGTCAGCCGGGAGGGCATCATGGAATGCGAGAAGGCAGGACTCCCTCTGGCGGAATTCATGGATATATCACTTGAATCTATGAAATCGATAGCGGATGACCTCGGTCTCTAGAATCGGGAGGGCCGGTTGGTGGAAGTGAAGACTGTTTCCGAGAGACTCGGCGAGCTCAAGCTCCAGGTATCGAGTCAGTCCTACGGCCGTGGGACGAGCGGCTACAGCAGCTACAAGACCGACGAGGACGCGGGCACTCCCGAGGAACGGCTCAGGCTGGCGGCCGCGGTGGCGAAGGCGACAGGCAGGGCCAGGAGGCTCTCGCTCCACTCCCCCGGCGACCTGAGGACGGACGAGGACGCCGCGAAGATCTCCGCTCTCCTGAAGGAGCTATCGCTGGAGTGCGGCTCCTTCTATCCCGACCTGTTCATGCCGCGCAAGAGCGGCACCATGAACCACCGGCTGATGTACGGCACGATATCGAACCCCATCTCGGAGCTCCGGGTTGCCAGCATCAACTTCGTCATCAGGTCGATGGAGCTTATGCGGGCCGTTGACTGCAGGCAGATGGTCCTCTGGCTGCCCGACGGGATAGACTCGCCGGGCGAGAAGAACCTCACCGACATGCTCGACAGGATACTGAACGGCCTGAGGCAGATAGGCATCAACGTCCGCAAGAGCGAGAACATGATGCTCGACTTCCGGCCGTTCGACCCCTCGTTCTGCTCGATGGCCGTGAGCGACTGGGGCACCGCGGCATGGCTCTGCCGCGAGACGGACCCCTCCTGCAGGGTGATGCTCGACACGGCCGCCCTGCTTCCGGGCGCCAGCCTCGACAGCGTCATCGTCGCCATGCTGCACCAGAAGATACTCGGCAGCGTGAGACTCTCGGACAACAGGCTGTCCCAGGGCATGATGCCGGCCGGCACCCTCGACCCGGCAGCGCTCTTCCGCTTCTTCGTCAACCTGCTCCAGGCCGAGAAGGCGGGGCTGTGCTCGATCGGCGGCATGGTGTTCGAGATCGGCGTGAACACGAGGGTCGGGATACCTGCGGAGGCCGTGGTCAGATCGATCGAATCCATCGAGCAGGCCTTCGCAGCGGCCATGCTGGTCAATCCCGACGAGCTGTCCGAGATCCAGGCCAGGCCGGACCCCTACCTGGCGGAGAAGCTCCTGCAGGATGCCTTCATGACCGACGTCCGGCCCGTCATCAAGGCCTGGAGGGAGCAGAACGGCATCCCGGCAGATCCCGTCCAGGCGCTGCGGAGCGAGATCTCGAAGAGTTGATGCGTCCCCGCTCGGGGATCCGCCCTCCCGGTGCCCCGAGGG
>JAKLEF010000064.1 GCA_022703195.1 Candidatus Fermentibacterota bacterium
GTCAGAAGCCCCGCCAGCATGTAGTGGATCGGGAATTCATTGAACGGGAAAGGCTTGAAGAACTCCGTGAACCTCAGCAGGACCAGCCTCGGGAGGAGGCCCGGGTTCGCGGCGAGGAACTCGATCGATCTCTCGGTGAGAATGCTGTCCCTGACCCATTCGGGTTCGTCCCTGAACTCGGGGAACTCGGCGAGCCACGGCTTCCGGATGGAGCCTGAATACTCGGCCCTGAGCGGGCCGTAGAGGCTCTCGGCCCCCCGGGCCTCCCCCTCGAAATGGGAGGAGAATATCCTGCCGCCGGCCTCCCAGATGTTCACTCCTCCCTGGGTGGGGGTGATCCGCCATTGCCCGCTCACGGAGTGCGCATAGACGGCCCACGGCGCCAGGACGGCCAGGAAGACTGCGGAGCAGGCCCCGGCGAGGGCGGCTCTGCGGAGCATGGCGCGGCCTGGTGCGGCCAGGACGCAGAGGATGAACACGGCCATCACGGGCAGGGCGGCCGGCCGGACGTAGTATGCGAGACCCCAGACGGCGGATGCGAGGAGGGCGCGTGGAGCGCTCCGCCGGTCCAGTGACGAGGTGGAGAGCAGGAGCGCCGACATGAAGAGGAGGCTGAAGGCGGCCTGCGTGGCCGGGATGGCCTCGTAGTAGATCTCGAACGGGTCGAGAGCCATGAACAGGCAGACCAGGGCCAGGGGGCGCCCGGAGAGGTGCCTCCGCGCCAGGATGAAGCCGAGCATCACCGTCACCAGCCCGGCCGCGAGCTGCAGCCCCCGCACCGCCAGCAGGTCACCCGCGCCGAAGATCGAATAGACCGCCGCCATCAGCATGGGATAGCCGGGGGGGATGAAGATCGTGGGCCTGCCGGGCCTCAGGACTCCGTAGAAGCCGTCCACCCTCTGATAGAACTGGAAGGTTCTCGTGTAAAGGAGCCTGGTGACCTCCGGATCCTCATCGGGATAGAGCATCGAGGGCGAGAGGGTGAATCCCCTCCCTTCGAGGATGTTCACCGCGAGGTCCGAGTATACCCTTCCCTCTCCTATGAGCACGCCCCCCCGCCCGGCGATGAGGAATACGCCGATCCTGGCCGCCAGGGCCAGCACGAGGAGTATCTTCAGATGCCGGTCTTCCATGTCCTGAACCATTCCGAACAGAGCAGGGCGAGTTCCCCGGGCTGTCCATCGGACCAGACCGGAGCCGTCGCGGGATGTGCGACAAGTTCGCATTCACCGGCCGGCAGGGCCAGCCTTTCGAGATACTCCCTGCCGATCCTCCCCGACACGCCGAAGCCCGCCATGCACCGGGGCACGGTGAGACCCGCCCCGCGGGCCATCCCCGCGAAGCGCCTGCCGAGCAGGTCGAGGAACGGGCCGGAGGGCCGCGCGAACCTGTCCGGGAGCACCGCCGCCCTGACGCGGCCCGCCCCGTATTCCAGAGCGAGCCTCACTACGAGCCCTGCGAGCCCCGGCAGATGGTGGACGTGCCTGTGGCTATCGAGCCAGCGGACGGGGACGCCGTGCGATGCCGTCAGCTCTATCTGCGCCCTCCATTCGCGTTCCACGGCCTCCACGACCCTTCTCCCCCCGGCCAGGACGCCTGCGCAGGTCACCGGGGCCATGGTGAGCAGCGGCGCCTCGACAGCGTTGAGGTGCACCCCGGCCGGGAACCCGAGATCGAGGGCCATCCTGCAGGCCCTCGCCGCGCCGGGGGCCGACCCCAGTATCGAGAAGCCGTCGACCGAACCAGCGGCGATGCACGCCGAAACTGCGTCGTCCACCTCCTTGCAGGAACCCGCATCGTCGATGACCACGCGGATGCTCCTGCCGGCACTGCCGGGGCTCATACCCGCCTGGCCTTCAGCAGGGTCCTCCGGAGGTTCCCGGGTCCCAGGGCCGTGGCGATGGTTCTGAAGATGCGCGACGGATGGAGGTAGAACCGCCAGAATGCCTGCTTCTTGAGGCGCTCGACCCTGCCGGGCCCGATCCCGTCAAGGTCGTAGACGCATCTGTGGAAGCAGTCGAAGTCTGTGTAGTCCTTCGTGACCAGGTGCCTGGTCCTGTTCCACAGCTCGGTGTGCGGGAACGGGGTGGTTATGTCGAACAGCGCGTCGTCGAAGGGATGGGAGGCCGCGAACTCCACGGTGCGCTGCATCTCCCCCAGGGTCTCGCCCGGAGCGCCGAGCATGAAGTAGCCCTGCACCCTGACGCCCATGCGCCTGGCCATCTCCAGGGCCCTAACGACCCCCTGCACCGTGATGCCCTTGCTGTAGATGTCGTCCAGGACCCTCTGGGAGGCCGATTCCACCCCCATGTTGATCTTGGCCAGGCCTGCGTCCTTCATGTGGGAGAGCAGGTCCTCGTCGAGGAGGTCGGCCCTGACGTTGCAGCACCACTTCAGGCGCAGGCCCCTGGCAGTCATCTCGTCGCAGATCTCGTGGACCCACGCCTTGTCGAGGATGAAGGTCGAGTCCTCGAACATGAACGCGGTGATCCCATAGCTTGAGACGAGCGATTCGAGCTCGTCGACGATGGGTGAGGGCGACCTCTTGCGGAGCCTTGCGCCGAAGATCTCCGAGAGCGTGGGCTGGCAGAAGGTGCAGGTGAAGGGACAGCCGCGCGTGGCCATCACCGATGTCCCCTTCAGGCCGGGGTCGACCCTGTCCATCGAGTACCAGCTCCGGAAGTACCTCTCCATGTCGAACAGCCCGCGGTCGGGCTCGGGAAGGGCGTCGAGATCGTCCACCAGGAGCAGCCCTGGGGTCCTCGCGGGACGGCCGTCCTTCAGCACGCAGCTCCCGGGTATCGCCGAGGGATCGGTGCCGCCGAGGATGAGGGGGAAGGCGGTCTCCCCCTCGCCGGCATAGACCAGGTCGGCACCTGTCGCCGTCAGCGTCTCCTCCGGGAGCACCGTGGCATGGGGTCCGCCGATCGCCAGGAAGGCGCCGGGTGCGTCGCGCCTGATGACGGCCACGGATTCCAGGGCCGCCCCGAGCTGGGGGGTCAGCACGGTGATGCAGACCAGGTCGGGCCTCGTGGAGGCGAGCATCCCCGACAGCTCACCGAAGGGATTCCTCTGGAAGGACATGTCGCAGAGGAAGGGTTCGACCCCCGGCATCCTCCTCAGAACCGCCGACAGCGAGGCAATGCCCAGCGGGGGCTGCCCCGACGGATACCTGGTCTCGGGGAATACGAACAGCACCCTCTTGAATCCGCTCATGTTCTTCTCCAGATCGACGATACGACCGCAGAGGCCGCGGCCAGGAGGACCGAATCGACGGGCAGCCTGTACCTCACCCCGCCGTGCCCGACCGCGTGAACGGCGCAGTATGCGGCGAACACGGCAGCCATGAGCCAGGCAAGAGATGACTTCCGGTACCTGTGGAGCGCCACGCCGGCCAGGCCGGCGGCCGCTGCGTACATGAGAGCCCCCGGAATCCACTCCCGCCCAGCGGGCGAGGAGGGCACGGGCGAGAGGAAGGCGGCCAGCCTCTCGACCGAGAGCCAGGCCATCAGTGCCGGATTGTCGAACATGAACATGCGGGCTCTCCTGCCCAGCTCCGCGCTCCGCTCCACCTCGCCGTCGAGTCCGGAGAAATCGGGATAGGACAGGAGCTCCGTGGAGTGCACCTCGATCCATCCCGGCACCTCGATACCCTCCTCGGACAGCGCCCCGGGGTTGTTTCGCATCCAGAGGTTCAGGGAGCCCTTCGTCGGGAGCAGGACCGGACTGCCCAGCTCTACTGCGTTCCGTGCAACCCAGGGAGCGACGCAGACGAGGAAGGAGGCGAGGACCCAGGCGGCCGCACGGATGCCCCTCGCGCGCCATACGAATGCGAGCTGCACGGGCAGCAGGAACAGTACCGTGCTCCTGACGAGGAAGAGCAGCCCCGCTGCCAGGCCGGCGGCCGCGGGCCTCGAGCGTCCCTCCATGGCGGAATGAGTGGCCAGGACCACCACGGGGATCATGCCTGCATGGATGGCTTCGGTCATGGCGTTCGCCGTGTAGAAGACGTAATAGGGGTAGAACGCGAAGGAAAGCCCGGCCAGCATAGCGCCTCGCGATCCGGCGAGCCTCCTCGCGATCTCGGACACGGCCAGCGCGCCAATGATCTGGGCGAGGAGATTCGGCAGGAACACCGCCCCTGAGACCCTCCCGGCGACAGCCATGCACGCTGCGAGGATCATGGGATAGCCGGGCTCGACGAGTGCGGATGGCTCCTCGACGGGACCGATGCCGAAGACGTAGCGCGGATCGGATGCCCAGGAGCCGGAGATGCCTTCATCACCGCTCCTCTCGACCCTGAGCATGTTCTCGTCGGAGCCGAACGAGAGGCCCTTCCCGTCGAGTATGCTCCCGGCAAGCCGCAGGTAGAGCTCCTGGTCCCTGGCGGGCTCCGCTAGCGCTCCTCCGAGGTATGCCATGAAGGCGATCCGGACCGCCACGACTGCGGCCGCGACGGTCAGACCGACTGTTCTGTCCGCCATGAAGCCTTCCTGAGCCTGACCGGAGGATCGTGTCTCTCGCCGGAGAGGGCCACGGGATAGTAGTAGTCCTGCCAGTGGTAGTCCCTTCCCCTGACGGGATCGGTCAGGGCGAGCCCGAGCAGGTAGGCGCCCGGTTCCAGGGTCTCCAGGTCGATATCCATGCATACGACGGCCCTGCTCTCGAGGGACAGGAGGGGTTCGTTCAGCTCGAGGTTGTTCGATCCGATCACCATCTCGCCGTCGGGCCTGTGCAGGGAGAACCCGAAAACTATCCCGTCGGCGCCCCCGGGCAGCGACGTGGATATCTCGGCCCTCACCCTCAGGGTCCGCCCGGGCTCGAAGGAAGCCACGGGCAGATCGTCCCCCCCGGTTATGTCCACGCGGTCGAACCTGACCTCCCTGGTGCCCCACTCCCTTGGAGAGCAGGAGACCGCCCGGGGCCCGGGTGCCGTCGAGGACATGTAGGCCGACAGGACGTCCTGCACCGGCCCGTCCATGACGATCCTCCCGTCCCCCAGCCAGATGGCCCTGTCGCAGAGCCTCCTCACCGCGGCGGGGTCGTGGGAGACGAACACGATCGTCCTGCCCGTGCCCCTGAAGCCGTAGATCCTGTCCTGGCACCGCTGCTGGAACTCGGCGTCGCCCACGGCGAGGACCTCGTCTATGAGCAGAAGGTCTGGTTCTACGGCCGTGGCGAGGCTGAATCCGAGCCTCATGAACATGCCCGACGAGTAGAACTTCACCGGCGTATCGAGGAACCTCTCCAGCCCTGCGAAAGAGGCGATACCGGGGATGAGGGGCTCCATGTCCCTCCTCCCCAGGCCGAGCAGGGCGCCGTTCAGGTAGAGGTTCTCCAGCCCGGTGAGCTCGGGATGGAACCCGACCCCGAGATCGAGCAGGGATGCGATCCTCCCCGAGGTCTCGACCGATCCCCGGGATGGGCGGTAGATCCCCGCGAGCAGCTTGAGGGTGCTCGACTTGCCGGCCCCGTTGGGGCCCAGCAGGGCGACTGCCTCGCCGGGGCCGACGGAGAAGGTAACGCCATCGAGGGCCTTCAGCTTCTCCGACCTTGTCCGCCGGTTGAAGAGGTTCGACATGGCCTCGAAGAGGCTCGAGGTGCGGTCGTGGAAGATCCTGTAGTCGAGTCCGACGCCGTTGAAGCGGACCGAGCCGGGCGCGGCCACTACAGCTCCTTCACAACTGCCGGTTCGGCGGCCCGGAATGCCGCGAATCCCGCCAGGAGAAGAACGGCCGTCCAGGCGCACAGCGAGATCCAGCACCAGGAGGGCGGCCATGTCCCGCAGTACATGGTTGAATGCACTATCTCGAACGCCCCCGCCACTGGGTTGAAGCGCATGGCGGCCTCGGCCCCCGGCGGGAGGAGCCCGGTGCCGAGGGGATAGATGACGGGCGAGGCGTAGAACCAGGCCAGCAGCACCACCTCGACGAGCTGCGACACGTCCCTGAGATAGACGTTCCAGACCGAGAGCGCGAGGGATATTCCGGTGGTCATCGCCATCAGCAGCAGCACCGCCGGGACGAGGGCCGCGATGGAGGCCGAAGGGGCATGCCCGAAGCCCCACAGGAGCGCCTCGGTCACCAGCAGGGCCAGGAGCAGGTGGACGGCGTTGGCAGCCACGCTCGCGGCGGGGAGAACCGCCCTGGGGAAGCTGATGCTCCTTATCAGCCTCGTGTTGTCGAGCAGGCTGGTGGTCGATGCGGTGAGGGAGGAGGAGAAGAAGTTCCAGACCAGCAGCCCGGTCAGGAGGAAGAGGGGATAATGCTCGATGTCGCCGCCGAATCTGATGATCCGGGTGAAGACCACGGTGAAGACAACCATGTTGAAGACGGGTTTGAGCAGGAACCACGCGAAGCCGAGGAGCGACCTCTTGTAGCGGACCTTCAGCTCCTTGGCGGCCAGGCTCGCGAGAAGGAGTGCGATCCCGGGGCGGGTGCCGCTCACGAGTCCTCCCCCAGCCTTCTCTCGGTGCCCGAGAGGATGCGCCTCATGTTGCCGGCATGCCTCGCGATCAGGAGGATGGCGATGAGGATGCATGCGATCCTCCCCGGAAGCCCGCAGGGGAGGAGGAGGGCGGCTGCCGACAGGGCGACGGCTGCTGCGACCGACGCGAGGGAGACGAACCTCCGGGCCGCCAGGACGGCGGCGAACACGGCAAGGGCGGCGAGCAGGGGCAGCGGAGCCATCACGGAGACGCCCCCCAGGGCGGTGGCCACTCCCTTGCCCCCCCTGAAGCCCAGCCACGGGCTGAAGACGTGCCCGAGCACGGCTGCCACCACGGTGACGGCGGTGACGAGATCGTCATGGGTCAGCAGGAGTGCGGCCAGCGCCGGGACTGTGCCCTTGAGCGCATCCAGCAGAAGGCCGGCCGCCCCCGCGGCCTTCCCGCACGAGCGCAGGAGGTTGGTGGCGCCCACGTTCCCGGAGCCCGCCCTCCTGAGGTCGACTCCGCGCGACCTGGCCACGATCCAGCTCCAGGGCACGGAACCGCTCAGGAACCCGGCCAGCGGCAGGGCTGTCCCGAGAGGGTCCACCTAGTGCTCCCTCTTCCTGTAGATGATCCCGAGGGGGACCCCCCTCAGGCCGAGGAGCTCGCGCAGGCTGTTGTCGAGATATCTCCTGTAGTTCTCGGGGATCTCGTCGGGCCGGTTCGTGAAGATGAGGATCCTCGGCGGATTCGAGGTCACCTGGGTGGCGTAGAAGAACCTGAGCGGCTTGCCCTTCGGAGACGGAGGCTGTACCGCCTCCACGGCCTCTTCGAGCCTGCGGTTGATCTCGGACGTCGGGAGGGCCGCACTCCTGTCGTCGGAAACCCTTGCGGCCATTGGCAGTATCCTGCCCACACCGGCTCCGGTGAGCGCAGAGAAGAACATCACGGGTATCCATCTGGCGGGGCTGAACCTGTCCAGCAGGGTCTCGAGCCAGGCCTTCCTGTCGAAGCCCAGGTCGAGCTTGTTCACGCCTATGATGAGGCCCCTGCCCATCTCCCAGGCCTTGCCGGCGATGCGCAGATCCTGCACGGAGGGTGGTTCGGTGCCGTCCATGAGCATCAGCACCACGTCCGAACGCTCGAGGCTCCGCCAGGATCTGAGCGTGCTGTAGAACTCCAGGTCCTCCATGCGGCGGGCGGTGCGCCTCAGGCCCGCCGTGTCCACCAGCCTGAAGGTGCGCTCCTTCCACTTCACGAAGGTGTCCGTCGCATCCCTGGTGGTGCCCGGCACATCGGACACGATGCCGCGCTCGTAGCCCGCGAGGCGGTTGTAGATCGAGCTCTTGCCTACATTCGGCTTCCCGACGATCGCGAGGGAGACCGCATCGATCTCCTCGTGCTCCTCCTTCGGCAGGAGTGCGACCAGGGCGTCGAGGAGATCGCCCGAGCCCGTGCCGTGAAGGGCGCTGACCGCCAGCGGCTCGCCCAGCCCAAGAGGGTAGAACTCGGGCGCGGACTGCATCACCCTTCCGCTCTCGGCCTTGTTCACGGCTACGATCGCGGGCCTGCCTGACCTCCTGATCAGGTCGGCGGCGGCGGTATCGAAGGGATGCGGGCCGGTGGCCCCGTCCACGACCAGGATGACTGCGTCCGCCTCGTCGAGTGCGAAGCCGACCTGCCTCTCGATGGCGGACTGGATCGGGTCCTCGCTGCCGGGAACCAGCCCGCCGGTGTCGACTACAAAGAAGTCGTGGCCGGACCAGTTCGCGAGGGCGATGTTCCTGTCCCTGGTGACCCCCGGCGAACCCGACACGATCGCGGAGCTCCCTCCGACGATCCTGTTGAAGAGGGTCGACTTGCCTACGTTCACCCTGCCTATTATCGCAACCGTTGGTGCAGCCATGGGCTCCTCCCGCAAGACGGTGATTATACGGGCATCGGGCTCCTCCGGGAACCTGCCGGCCCGGGAAAGAGGTGCATCTTGAACCTGCTCGTCCTCGCGCTGTCGCTGATCCAGGCCGGTACGCCGCAGGGCGGCACCGGTCCTGACAGGGTCCTCGACAGGTTCCTCCATGCCGTGACGATCCGTGACAGCACCACCGCCCTCTCCCTCCTCTCCAGCAGCGCGTTCGGACTGGTGGATTCGCTTGCCGACGCAGACCCCGAAAGGCTCGCCGAACTCGTGGAAGGGTTCGGAGTGGTGATCGACCCGGCTTCGATCGGCTCGGCCGATCCCAGGGCCATCCTCAGGGACGTCCTCACATCCGACGCCCTGCTGGGCCTTGTGGCGATGGTCGATTACAGCATCGGCACGCCGGTGGTCGACGGCTCCCATGCCCTCCTCCCCGTCGATTTCTCGTTCATGGGCAACGAGGGCGTGATCACGGTCGAACTCAGGCGCGAAAACGGCAGATGGCGGCTGTGCGACTACTTCGGCAGCACGCCGATGGGCGGCTAGCACCGGTCCACCCCACTGTGGAGGCCGGAATGGCTTAGATTCCCCCCGGCGAGCGGCCCTGCGCCGCGCCGGGAGGATCGATGGCCGTGACGGGACGCGCCGGCGGGGGGTCGGAACTCCGCCGCACGATAGACATCTCGATAACCGAGGGCCTGTTCTCGCAGATCTTCGCGAGCCTCGCAGGCCCCGGGTGCGTCTTCCTCACAAAGCTGGCAATCGCCATGGGAGCCGGCCCGATGCACTTCGGGCTCCTCTCCGCCGCCGGGCAGGTCTCGCAGCTCTTCCAGCCCGTGGGCGTGGTGATGACGAGGTCGCTGACGAGACGGAAGCGTGCGGTGATCACGCTTGCGGCCCTGGGGCGGCGCATGCCCCCG
>JAKLEF010000065.1 GCA_022703195.1 Candidatus Fermentibacterota bacterium
TTTTCCGGCGCGATAGTGGGCGTCGCCTCGGCATCCCTGATGAGGTCGGGTGTGATGGCGCGCCTGCAGGGCGGGCTTGTTCGGGAACCGGGCCAAGGATAGATTCGGGCTGTCGTCGGAGGCGAATTGCTCAACAAGAGACCACCCGGGTTCTGGATAGCGATGTCCCTGCTGGGGATGATGGCGGGCACTGCATTCGGCGAGGGCATGGCCCTGATCCTCCCCGACACGGCGACCACGCTCAGGTCCTTCTTCGCCGGCTCGCTCGAGTTCTCGCTCGGACCATTCCGGCTCGACCTCGTGGTGATGAGATTCGCTCTCGAGGAGATCGCCTTCAGGGTCAACCTGATGAGCTTCCTCGGGCTGATACTGGTAGGCGTCCTCTACAGGTGGTTCTGACCCCGCCTGGAGGTGGGTATGTTCCGTCCGTCGCCCCTGGAGATAGGCCTGATAGTTGTGGCTCTGCTCCTGCTCTTCGGGGCGAAGCGGATACCCGACATCGCCAGATCCCTCGGCCAGGCCCTGAGGGAGTTCAAGAAGGGCATCCGTGACGGCATGGACGACGACCAGAGCCATCGCGGCTCCGGGCAGCCCGGGGGGGAGTGACGCTTGGCGACCGTCAGCTACAGCGCCCGCGAGATCGACTGCAAGATCGTCTTCTGCGGTCCGGGGCTCTCCGGCAAGACGACGAACGTCAAGGTCATCCACGGAGAGGTTCCCGCCGACAACAGGGGCAAGCTCATCTCCCTCGCCGCCGGCAACGAGAGGACCCTGTTCTTCGACTTCCTCCCACTGGACACCGGAATGATCAACGGTTTCAAGATCAGGCTCCATCTCTACAGCGTCCCGGGACAGGCCATGTACTCCGACAGCAGGAGGCTGATCCTCCAGGGCGTGGACGGCATCGTATTCGTCGCCGACTCCCAGAGGGACAGGATGGAGGCCAACATCGCCTCCCTCAGGGATCTCAGGGACAATCTCAAGAACCAGAAGAGGAAGGGCGTCAGCCTGGTCCTCCAGTGCAACAAGCGCGACCTGCCCGACATAGCCTCGGTGGAGGAGATCAGCGAGACTCTCGGGCTGAGCCGTATACCCGTCGTCGAAGCCGTGGCCTCGAAGGGCATAGGTGTCTTCGAGACCCTGCGCAAGGTGAGCCGAATGGTCATCACCAGGCTGCACCGGCAGTTCGAGGCAGACGAAGGAACGGCATGACGGACGACCCGGCGATGCCTGATCCGGGCCCGGCGCCTTCCCTCAGTCCGCACCGCGGATACGAAGAAGACAGGGGGGTGGTCTGATGGACCTCTCGGAAGCTCTCGTCGATCTCCTCCTAGTCCGGCTCGGCAGGGAGGAGGAGAAGCAGCGCGTCCTGGAACTCCTCGTGTCCGAGCTGCATATGACCCGCGAGGAGGCCAGGGCTTCCGTCGACAAGGCCCCGCTCGTCCTGCTGGAGGCCGTCCCGATGGGCCGGGCCAGGGTCATACAGAACAGGCTGTATCCCTTCGTCGACCTGCTCCCGAGGATGGAGACCGTCGAGGACCAGCAGGAGGAGGCTCCCCAGGAGCCGCCCCGGGTCCCGGAGGAGGAAGAGGATTTCGGGGAGCTGGATGAATCGGCTTCGCACACCCCTCCCGCCCCGGTCAAGCAAGAGGAGAAGCTTTCGGTCACCTCCGCCAGCGAGGAGGTCCTGTCCATCGAGCGCTGCCACGTATGCGGCAGGACCCCCACGGGAGGGGAGAAGCTGGCGCCATGTCGTTCCTGCGCCGAGCTGACGTGCCGCGACTGCTTCGACAGGATCGCCCATGTCTGCCAGAAATGCGCCGCGGACGGCAAGGTGGTGGATGCGCCCCTCGCGCGCACGGCCTCGTCCAGACCCCAGTCCAGGCACGGCTCCGACCAGACCATGCAGACGGCACCGGCGTCGCCGGGCAGGGGAGGATCCAGGAACATCGCGTACGTCGCGGCTGGAGTGGCCGTGCTGGGGCTGCTCGCGGCCTTCTACTTCCTCGACCCGCTCAGGCTGTTCCACGCCGTCCCCCCGGATGCGGAACCGGCCGATTCCACAGCAGTGGCGCCTCTCGACACCGTGCCTGCCGACACGCTGACCCTGCCGCCCGATTCGACGGCCATCCAGGGCCCTGACGATCCCGGCGACGAAGACATCCTGTCGTCCCTGTCCGGCCTTCCGCTCCCCCCGGGAGTCGACTCCATAACGGACGCTCCGGCCGTGCCCCTCGAGACCCAGGCGCCGTCCGGCATCGATGTCATGGCCGAAGCGGGGGAGATGCTCGAAGGCGACCTGGCCAGGATCGCAGCTTCGATCCCGGTCACCGTGGACAGGTTCGCGGTCTTCAGGATGCCCGACAGCACGGTCGTCGCCGCGGTGACAATCCTGCACCCGGTCGAGGACACATACAGGTACGCGCTCCTGAGGGCCCTGACGGCATGGCTGGGCGAGGGCCCCGTCGACGAGCTCGTCTTCTATTACAGCGAAAGCGAGTACTACCCGGTTAGGACGGTGTCCTTCGTCAGGGCGAGCTTCCCGACGGTGTCGGCCTGCATGGGCCCCGTCGACTTCCAGAACTGCGCCGGGACCACGAACCAGGAAGTCTGGAACATCCTCTCGGGTCCCCTGCAGGACTGGATGGCCCGCTACTGAGCCGCCAACCCGCACCCCGCCGTCGGACAGACAGTGACGGAACCGAGATGAGCGCAGGAAGCCTCGTCATAATAGAATCTCCCGCCAAGGCCCGGACGCTCAGGGGATACCTGGGCGGGGACTTCGAGATCGTCGCCTCCATGGGCCATGTCCGCGACCTGCCCAGGCAGCGCCTGGGCGTTTCCACGGACTCCGGATTCAAGCCCCAGTACACGATCCTGCCGGAGAAGAGGTCGACGATCGAGGACCTCAGGAGGATCGCGAAGAAGTACGACACCATCTATCTCGCGGCCGACCCCGACAGGGAGGGAGAAGCCATCTGCTGGCACCTCTCCGAGCTGCTGAAGAGGGATGGCGTGAAGTTCAAGAGACTGAAGTTCAACGAGATAACGAAGGACGCCGTGCTTGGTTCCCTGAAGAAGGCCGGCGAGATCGACATGGACCTCGTCGATGCCCAGCAGGCCAGGCGCGTGATGGACCGCCTGGTGGGGTACAGGATCAGCCCCTATCTCTGGCGGGCGATAAGCTCGGGGCTCAGCGCAGGCAGGGTCCAGTCCGTCGCGCTGAGGCTCGTACAGGAGAGGGAGGATCAGATCGCCTCCTTCGTCCCAGTGGAGTACTGGCCCGTGAAGGCGCGCTTCGGACAGGGAGGGGAGGAGGTCTCCACCACGCTCGTCCGCATCGCGGGGAAACGGGCCGACGGCGACAGGCACGCGCCCGGATCGAAGGAGGAGGTCGACCTGCTCCTCCCGGGGATCAGGGCCGAATCGTGGACGCTCTCCTCGATCGAACGCAGGGAGGCCACTCTCAGGCCGCTCCCGCCGTTCATCACGAGCACCCTCCAGCAGGGCGCGTCCAGCACGCTCGGACTCTCGCCCTCCAGGACCATGTCCCTGGCCCAGGAGCTGTACGAGGGCATGGACATCGGCGGAGAGCACTCGGGCCTGATCACGTACATGAGGACCGATTCGGTCAGGATAGCCCCGGAGGCGCAGCAGGCCGCCAGGGAATTCCTCGAGGCCGCCTTCGGCCCCGGCATGCTCCCTCCCACGCCGAGAAGGTTCAGGAGTTCTTCCGGCTCCCAGGACGCGCACGAGGCCATCAGGCCCACCGATCCTGCCAGGACCCCGGAGATGCTCAAAGGCAGGATCCCGGACCAGCATCTCAGGCTCTACGGCCTGATCTGGAGGCGTTTCACAGCCTCGCAGGCCTCCGACGCGATTGTCGACCGCACTGCGGTGACGTTCACGGGAGGCGTCTACGAGTTCCGGGCTACGGGAGAAGCGCTGAGATCGAGAGGTTTCCTCACGATAGACCCCGGCCAGGCATCCATCGAGTCGCCGATGCCCGGCTCCCTCGCCGAAGGCCGGGCCGGGCTCCTCGACGTGACGGCCGAACAGTGCTTCACGAAGCCTCCGTCCAGGTTCACAGAGGCAGGGCTGGTGGCCGAGATGAAGAAGCTAGGGATAGGCCGCCCGTCGACCTATGTGAGCATCATAGACACCATCAGGAAGAGGAGCTACGTGGTGCTCAGCGAGAAGAGGCTCAGGCCCACCGAACTCGGCACCGCGACGGTGCGGCTCCTCGTGGACCTGTTCCCGGCGATCTTCGAGACATCGTTCACGGCGTCCATGGAGGAGATGCTCGACAGCGTGGCTTCCGGCGGCACGAGCTACGAAGAGGCGGTCTCGCGGCTCCAGGAGCCACTCGAGCTGTCCCTGAAATCGGCCGTCGAGAACCTCGGGCGCGTGCGGAGCGGGCTCTCGCGCCAGACAGGCGAGAAGTGCCCCCAGTGCGGTTCGCCTCTGCTCCTGAAGCCCGGCAGGTTCGGCAGCTACCTCTCCTGCTCGGACTACCCATCGTGCAGGTTCAGGAAGTCGGCCGAAACTGCGGTGGACAGCGGGAGGAAATGCCCTGACTGCGGCTCCCCGCTCGTGTTCCGGACAGGCAGGTTCGGGAGGTACCTGGGCTGTTCCGGGGCGGCATGCCGTCACACCGAACCGGCCCCCACCGGAGTGGCCTGCCCCGAGGAGGGATGCAGCGGCGAGCTGGTCGAGCGCAGGTCGAAGAAAGGGCGCATCTTCTATTCCTGCAGCCGTTTCCCCGAGTGCAGGCACGCCTCGTGGAGGAAGCCGGTGGCTCGCAGGTGCGAGAGATGCGGCTTCCCATACCTCGAGGAGACGGCGAAGGGGCTGATGTGTCCGAGCTGCAGGAAGCCGGCCGGGAACTCCTAGGAGCCTTCTCCTCCTGGCTCACAGGCGCCAGGGGCCTGTCCGCCCTGACGGCATCCTCGTACATCTCGGACCTCCGGAAGTTCCTCGACTTCTGCGAAGGAACCCCGAGGTTCGATTCGGATACACTCAGAGCGTTCGTGAGGGGCGAATCGGAGCGCGGGCTCTCCCCGAGGTCGGTTTCCCGGGAGATCTCCGCTCTCAGGGCCCTCGAGGGCTGGCTCGAACTCAGCGGCGGGTCGGAGGGTTCGCAGGCTTCGCGACTGCCGATGCCGAAGGCCCCGCGCAGGCTGCCGGGATTCCTGGGTGTCTCGGAAGTGATGTCCGTACTCGAGTCCTACGACACGTCCACGGCGGCGGGCATGAGGGACAGGGCGGTCGTGGAGCTCCTGTACGGCTCGGGCGCAAGGGTCTCTGAGGCTTCCGCCGCAAGGCTCGAGGATCTCGACCTCGAGCGCTGCATGCTGCGGATCGTCTCCGGCAAGGGGGGAAGGGACAGGATCGTGCCTGTGGCGGAAATGTCGGTGGCAGTCATATCTTCCTGGCTGTCCGTCAGACCGTCGTTCACCAGGAGGGACCCGGGGTCGCCCTGGCTCTTCGTGAGCAGGAACGGCAGGAGGCTCGATCCCAGGGACATAAGGAGGATAGTCGCCAAAGGGCTGTGCGGCGCATCCAGGACACTGGGTGCGACCCCCCACACCTTCAGGCACAGCTTCGCCACCCACCTCCTCGACAACGGGGCGGACCTGAGGGCGGTGCAGGAGATGCTGGGGCATGCCAGCCTCTCCACGACGCAGATATACACACACCTTACCGGGGACAGGCTCAGGGAAGTCTACAGAAGGGCGCACCCCAGGGGAGAGGACGAGGGATGAGTCAGGGCGCAGGCCACGCGGATCCCGTGCGCAGGACGGTTCCGACCGACCGCTGGTTCGCTGCGGCGGCCGGGATCATCGTCGGTCTGGTATATCTGCTGACCATGGCCAGGACCGTCAGCTTCTGGGACAGCGGCGAGTACATCGCCTGCTCCTGGATCGCCGGGATACCCCACCCGCCATGCGTCCCGCTCTTCGTCCTCCTTGGCAGGTTCTCCACGCTGCTGTTCGGGTTCATCCCGGACATCGCCACCAGGACGAACCTCATGTGCGTGATCGCCGGAACCGTCTCGATGGCTCTCCTGGCCAGGCTCACGCAGCGCTGGTCCGTCAGGATGGGGCTTTCGCCCTCCTTCTACAGGCCGGTGTCCGTGGCTGCTGCCCTGCTCGCCGGTTTCAGCTTCACGGTATGGCAGAACAACAACGCGATGGAGACCTACGCCATCTCCCAGTGCATCGCGGTGACAGCCATCTGGGTCTTCGACATCTGGATCGTCCGCACGGAGGAGTCGCGCCCGGCCGACAGGCAGCTCTACCTCGTCCTCTATCTCCTCACCATGGCCGTCGGGGTGCATCTGGCGGCACTGATAGCCGTGCCCGGCATCGCCGTGATCTACGCCCTGTCAGCCGCGAAGGGCAGGTCTGCCCTCTGGAGGAGCCCTCGATTCCTGGCTACTGCCCTGGGCCTGATGGTCCTGGCTTTCAGCGTGCACCTCTACATGCCCCTGAGGGCCGTCCAGAGGCCCGAGATCAACGAGACCGACCCCTCGAACTGGCCCGCCTTCAGGTCCGCGCTCGCCAGGGAGCAGTACGGCCAGGTCTCAGTCTTCGACAGGAAGGGCCCGGTGCCCGATCAGATCGCCCAGTACTTCAGATACCTCTCATGGCAGTCAGGCCTCCCGCAGTCGTGGGACAGGATGCTGGGCGCCGCCGGCACTCCGCTGTTCTTCGCGATCAGGTTCGCCGTCACGATCTCGGCCCTCTGGGGGTGCGTGCTCCTATGGCGCCGGAACCGCCGCATCCTGCTCTATGTCGGTACGATCTTCCTGATGGCAAGCGTGTTCTTCATCTTCTACCTCAACTTCAAGACCGGTCCGATCGCCTCCTCCACCGGAGAGGTGCGCGAGAGGGACTACTTCTACGCGGATTCCTTCGCCCTCTTCGCTGTCTTCGCTGCGTTCGGAGCTGGAGCCTTCCTCAGGACGGCCACGCGCAGGGACGAAGCCGCATGGGCCGTGATGCTCCTGCCCGTCGCAAGCCTGGCGGGGAACTACTTCATGTGCGACCGCTCCCGGGACGTCGTGGCGCGCGACTACGGCATCAACCTCCTCGAATCCTGCTCCGAGGGGGCCGTGCTCATAACCAACGGCGACAACGACACCTTCCCCCTCTGGTTCGCGCAGTCCGTCCTCGGGGTGAGGAGGGACGTCATCGTCAGCAACCTCAGCCTGATGAACACGGACTGGTACCTGTACCAGCTCCTCGACCGCGACCCTGCGCTCATCCCCTTCGGGGATCTCGGCCTGGTGGACTCGATGCGCCCCGTGTTCATCTGGGGGCCGCACTACTTCCATGTCACGAGCGACGGCATGCCTCTCCTCTCGGAGACCGACAGCGGGATACTCCGATCCGTGTTCCCGCAGGCCTGGCCGTGGGCGGTCCGGCGCGGCGGCTTCGCGCTCGCGCTGCCGAGCGAATCGTACGGGGTCCAGGGCTCGATCGGGATGCAGGACCTCGTGATGCTGTCGATGGTGGCGCGGAGGGACGTCCACGGTCGCGATGTCTATCTGGCGGGAACCGTCGCCGAGGACAGCAGGATCTACGTCGAACCCTACCTGATCATGGAGGGGATCGCCTTCAGGGTCGGTGACGAGCCCGGCACCGGCATGGTGGACGTGGGCCGGAGCTGGCGCCTGATGGATTCGTACCGTTTCGAGGGCCTTGACGATCCGGGAATCTTCAAGGACGACCAGGCCGTGCTGCTTGCCAGGAACTACGTGCTGGCCTACCACAGGCTCGTGGACGCACACTACGACGGAGGATCGGCGGACAGCGCCGGGATCGCCCTCGCACGAGCCGAGTCCCTATTCGTGGCCATGCCTTCGGAATGGATGCAGTTCCTCCCCACGCACGCCCTCCTGGCGGCAAGGCTCGTCGACGGCGTCCAGGGATGCGATTCGGCCGCGTCGTACATCCTCTCGGCGGCGGACCGCCTGGCCGGCTTCGCCTCGGCCCGTTCGGACTCCAGGCTCTCGCAGACAGCCGTCCTCCTGGGACAGGTGGCCATCGACTACGACAGGGAGGGCCAGCTCGAGAGGGTGGTCGACTCGCTCCAGCCCGGCACGGCTGCCAACGTCTGGCTGCAGGTGGAGGTGGACCTCCACTTCGGGAACCACATAGGGGCGTGGAACGCGCTGAGGGGCTACGAGGAGACCCATCCGGGCGACCCGACGATCGACTTCCTGAGATCCGAGATGGATGCCTATCTGGAAACCACTGACCGCATGGACAGGTTCGACCTCCAGAACAGCGCCGTCTCGACTATAGTGCAGGCGGGTGACACCGCACGCGTAAGCGACGCGCTGGATGCGATGATCTCATTCCTCGCCGCCGGGGAGGCCGGTTCGGCCTATGCGTGCGGAGCGTACTACTCGGCGGCGCTCGGGGAGCCCGGAGCGGAATCCCTTCTGTCCGGCTTCGCCGCTGCGATCGCGGATGATCCGGCGGGCGCGGAGGCCATGGCGGAATGGTTCTCACTAGAGTCGGTCAGGACGTCCCCCGGGATCCTTGCCTGGGAGTGCGCGCGCCTGGGCGAGGATGCCCTGTGCTATGCGGCCCTCGCCAGGACGGACGCAACGGAGGAGACTCTGGGAAGGATGCTGGCAGACCCCGCTGCATACGCCCGCGGGATGGCCGCGCCGGCCCTCTGAGGAACCGCCGGGCGGCTGATGGAGTGGTCCTGATGCGCCGGGACTTGCACCGGGGGCCGGCAATCGGTAGTTTCTGTCCGGTCAGTCGGCCATGAAGCCGCGGGAGCTCGAATGCACAGATCCGGCAGCGAGGTAGCCTACAAGATCGTCTTCTACGGCCCGGGGCTCTCCGGCAAGACGACCAATCTCAGACGGATCCGCGACCTGATCGCCCCCGAGAACAGGGGCAGGCTGGTGACCCTCTGCACCCGCGGCGAGAGAACCGTGTTCTTCGACTTCCTCCCTGTCGACTTCGCATGGGTCAAGGGCGCGAACGTGAGGCTCCACCTCTACTCCGTGCCCGGACAGGCGTACTATGCCCTCAGCAGGAGGGTGATCCTCGACGGGCTGGACGGTCTCGTGTTCGTCGCGGACAGCCAGATGGAGCGCATGGACGCCAATGTGGACACACTGGACGACCTAGAGCAGAACCTGCAGAGCTTCAGCCTCAACCTCTCCATGATCCCGGTCGTCCTCCAGTACAACAAGCGGGATCTCCCGGGCATCGCCCCCGTCG
>JAKLEF010000066.1 GCA_022703195.1 Candidatus Fermentibacterota bacterium
ACGGTTCCGCCAAGATGTCCAAGTCCCTCGGCAACTGCATCCATCTCTCCGACGAGCCGGCAGTCGTGCGCGAAAAGGTGATGTCGGCCGTCACGGATCCCGCGCGGATACACAAGTCCGATCCCGGCCATCCCGAGATCTGCACGATAGCTGCGTACCACAGGGCGTTCAACGCTCAGGAGTCGCAGTCCGTCGAGGAGAGCTGCAGGGCGGGCACCATCGGTTGCGTGGCATGCAAGAAGCGGATGGTCGAGGTCCTGGAGGCCCTGCTCTCCCCGATGCGCGAGAGGCGGGCCGCCTTCTCCGGGCCGGGCCTGATCGACGAGATCCTGGTCGAGGGCACGAAGAGGGCCTGCGCCGAGGCGGACGAGACGCTCGGCCGGGTCCGCCGGGCCATGAGGATAGACTACTTCGGAGGGCGGGATGCTTAGGCTGCATGATACGATGACCGGCGCCACGAGGGACTTCGAACCCCTTTCACCGCCTTCGGCCGGAATATACGTCTGCGGACCGACTGTATACGGCGACAGCCACCTGGGCCACGCGAAGAGCTACGTCTCCTTCGACGTCCTGGTGAGGTTCATGAGGCACGAGGGCTACCGGGTCAGGTACGTGCAGAACATCACCGACGTGGGCCACCTGTCCGAGAACTCCGAGACCGGCGACGACAAGCTCCAGAGGCAGGCCAGGCTCGAGAGGCTCGAGCCCATGGAGATAGCCGAGAAGTACACCAGGTCCTATTTCGAGGACATGGACAGGCTGGGGAACCTCCGGCCCGACATCTCGCCCCGCGCCTCCGGGCACATCCCGGAGCAGATCGAGCTGGTGAGGGCGCTCATCGAGAAGGGGCACGCGTACCAGGCCGGGGGGAACGTCTACTTCTCCGTCAGGAGCTTCCCGGGCTACGGCAGGCTGTCGGGTCGCAGGCCCGACGATCTCCTGGCGGGAGCCAGGGTCGAGGTCCAGGCAGACAAGCGCGATCCGCTCGACTTCGCCCTCCGGAAGGAGGCCGACGCGGGGCACATCCTGAAGTGGCGCTCGCCATGGGGCTGGGGCTTCCCGGGATGGCACCTCGAATGCTCGGCGATGGCCATGCGCTACCTCGGCGAGACCATCGACATCCACGGGGGAGGGCTGGAGAACGTCTTCCCGCATCACGAGTCCGAGACAGCCCAGAGCGAGGCCGCTACCGGGAGGCAGTTCGCGAGGTTCTGGCTGCACAACAACATGGTGACGATCGACGGCCAGAAGATGGGCAAGAGCCTCGGGAACGCCCGTTCGCTCAAGGAGATGTTCGATCTGTACGAACCCATGACCATCCGGCTCTACATCCTGCGCAGCCACTACCGCAGCCCGCTCGACTTCTCCGACGAGGGGCTGTCGTCCGCCGCGAGCGCCCTGGGGAGGATCCGCGACCTGGCTTCGAGGCTGGGACCGTCCGATCCCGTCAGCCCGCCGCCCGATTCCGCGCTGCAGTTCGTGGAGGAGGCCGTGACCGCATTCACGGGCAGGCTCTCGGACGACCTGGACACGCCCGGAGCCGTGGCCGTGCTGTTCGACTACGTCAGGAAGTGCAACCAGGCACTGGAGGCAGGTGTCGAGCCGGGTCCGAGGGCCGTGATGTCGGGCGGGCTCTCGCTGATGGCCTGCGAAATGCTCGGCCTCTCGGCCCGGGCGGCATCCGCATCTTCCGATACGGAACCCCTCCTGCTCGGGCTGCTGTCCGAATACAGGTCCATGCTCAGGGAGCGGAAGCTGTTCGCAGAGGCCGACGGGATGCGCGACGCCCTGGCCGCCGGGGGCTACTCGGTGAAGGACATGCCCGGCGGCAGGAGCCTGATCGAGAGGATCAGCCGCGCTCTCTGATCCTGGCCGCGAGACGGCTCTTGAGGCGGTCGGCTGTGTTCGGGTGCACTATCCGCTTGCGGCCGGCCCTGTCGAGCAGGCACTGGGCGGTCTTCATCGCCTCGGCGCCCTCTTCGGCCGTGGAGGCCTCGCGCACGCGGCGCATCGCGGTCCTGAGCGTGCGGAGCTGGCTCTTGATCTGGAGATGCCTCCTGGCATCCTTCCTCATGTTCTTGGCCGCACTGGCGCTCCTTGCCAAGCGTGGTCTCCTTTCGCAGTATTGGGAAAACCCGTGCTCTCCCGGAGGAACTCTTCGAGGCCCCCGGTGTTATCCGTTTCGAGGCACGAAACTAGCTGTTCATACGCCGGAAGTCAACAACCATGGAGGCTGAGATGAGGTTCGGCTCTCTTCTGCTGATCCTGGCTGCCGCTGTACCCGCATCGGCCGAGAGGCTTGTGCGGATCTTCGATGTATCGCCGGGGACGCTCGACGTTCTCGCGGCGGACGGGATGGACATCGCCGCCGCCAACGCCAGGGAGGGCTGGATCGACGTCTGTCTCCCCGACAGGGAGACCGGCCGCGCCGCCCTCTACTCCGGCAGGTACGATGTCCTGCCGGTCGAGTGGGGCATGCTGACCGACGAGAACAGGGGCAATGCCGGAGCATACTACAGCTGGGAGGAGAACAACGCCTTCTGGGCCACCCTCTCGGCCGAGCATTCCGACCTGGTCGACACGCCCGTGTCGATAGGCACCTCCGTACAGGGGCGCGACATCATGATGATCCGCATGTCGAGCACGGTCGGAGGGGCGTACAAGCCCGCGATGTACTTCACGGCGCTCACCCACGCCCGCGAGCCGGGCGGAAACGCCTGCCTCATCGACTTTGCCGACTGGCTGGCCACCAACTACGACAGCGACACCATGGCCACCTGGATCCTCGACAACACCCAGGTCTACTTCGTGCCCATCGTCAATCCCGACACCTACATTCTCAACTGCAACCCGATGGGCGGCAGCGCCCGCAAGAACCAGAGCCCCCCCGACGGGGTCGACCTCAACAGGAACTACCCGTACCAGTGGGGCTACGACGACGAGGGCTCCAGCCCCGACCCCTACGACGAGACGTATCGCGGCCCGAGCGCCGGCAGCGAACCCGAGACGCAGGCCGTGATGAACCTGATAGACTCGATCGATCCCGTGGGCGGCATCCACTACCACACCTACGGCGGGTACCTGCTCAGGCCCTTCGGGTACAACAACAGCAACACCGCCGACGAGGCCACCTATGCCGCCTGGAGCGCGGCCATGACCGAGTACAACGGCTACGCCTGCGGCCAGTGCGGCGACGTGCTGGGCTACAACGCCAACGGCGACGCGGTCGACTGGACGTATTGGAACGGCGGCGGGCACCCGAGGTGCATGGCCATGACCGTCGAATGCGATGAAGACGGCTTCTGGGGCAACCAGAGCGACCCGTCCGGGCTCGAGGCCCTGGAAGAGGAATGCCGCTACATGAACATCTGGATCTGCATGATGGCCCCGGGATTCACGGGCATCGGGGAGCAGGAGGGCGCCCCGGTGTCCGGCGGGCTCTCGGTCGGGCCGGTGTGGCCCAATCCCGCCTCGGTCTCCGCTTCCGCCTCGGTCACCATGGTCTCGCCTGGCTTGGTCGGCCTCAGGGTGCTCGACCTCGCCGGCAGGGTGGTCTCCGAGATGCCCGGAATGAGCCTGCAGGAGGGCGCCAGCCAGGTGTCGATCCCCGTCGACGGGCTGCCGACCGGGGTTTACACCCTCGAGGTCACCGGCCAGGGCTTCGGCGCCGCCAGCCGGTTCGCGGTGCTCAGGTAGCGGGACAGACGCGCAAGTGACGGGCGCCGAGCAGGCGGGGGAGCAGCAGGACCACTACCAGGTCCTCGGAGTGGCCAGGAACGCCTCGAGGGAGGACATAGAGAAGGCCTACTTCGACCTCGCCAAGCGCCTGCATCCCGACATAGCGGGCGGCGGTCCCGAGGCCACCGCCCGCTTCATGCTGATCAACGAGGCCTACCAGGTCCTCGGCTCAATCACCTCCAGGCGCGAGTACGACCTGACTCTGTCCCCGATCCAGGGCATCGAGTCGACGGCCGTGAGGGAGGAGCGCGGAGCGCCCTCCGCCGGCGCTGCCGGCACGGCCGCCGCCGGCAGGGAGGAGCCCAGGGCCGGCGCCGCCCAGAGGCTCGACGACAAGGTCAGGCGGACCATCCGGCAGGCCGACAGGCTCTGCGAGCAGGGCAACTTCTGGCAGGCCTCGGACATGATGCAGAGGCTCATCCCGCAGTACCCGCGCCAGCCCGCGCTCCGGCGCGCGCTGGCCAGGGCCGCGGCCGGCAAGCTCCGCCACCGCGAGGCCGCCGACCATCTCAGGATCGCCTGCGAGGTGGAATACTTCAATTCCGACAACCACGTGCTCCTGGGCGAGGCCTACATGAAGGGCAAGCAGTGGCAGAAGGCCAGGGAAGCCCTGAACGACGCCCTGTCCTGGAACGAGGACAACGAGAGGGCGAAGCGGGATCTCCTGGAGGTCAAGAAACACCTTGGCGAGGAGGAGCCCTTCCTGAAGAGGCTCGTCAGGAAGCTGACGCAGCCGATGGGCGGCCCGAAGAAGGACGAGAAGCCCGGAGCCAGGGGCAGGAAGTGAGCATAGAGGATCGCGGACAGGATCGAAGAAGGACGTGAAGTACGGTGCCCAGGAGAGGGAAGGATTCCAACTCGACTGTCACCCGTGAAGGATCGCGGACAGGATCGAAGAAGGACGTGAAGTACGGTGCCCAGGGAAAGTGAAAGGCTCTACTATTCGATCAGCGAGGTCTGCGACATGACCGACCTCAAGCCTCACGTCCTCAGGTACTGGGAGACGGCGTTCCCCATGCTGCGCCCCTCCAAGAACCAGTCCGGCAACAGGGTCTACAGGCCGCGGGACCTGGAGCTCATCAGGCTCATCCGCAGGCTCCTGTACGAGGAGAGGTTCACGGTCGACGGTGCCAGGCAGAAGATAGAGGAGCTGAGGCACGCCGCCGGCCAGGAGCAGATGGAGCTCGAGATCCCGGCCGAAGCCGCCCCCGGCTCCGGAGGCAGCCCGCTGGCGGAAGCCTGCAACGAGCTGCGGGCCATCATAGAAGCCCTCGGGAGAGACCCCATGGCCGTTGACGGGGGCGGAGTTTCGACGTAGAGTTTCCGGCCGGTCGGGGCGTGGCGCAGTCCGGTAGCGCACTTGAATGGGGTTCAAGGGGTCGCTGGTTCGAATCCAGTCGCCCCGACCAGCTTTCTTCCACGGGCCGGGCCGCTTCGCGGCCCTCTTCCTGCCAGACAGGCCACGGATCGGTGGGCCGGTGACCGACTTCAGCAAGCCCCGCGGAGAGATGATCCGGAGGCTGGCTGCATCCGTCGATGCATCCGACGGGGCGGCGGCCCGCGTCCTCGATGCGATGGCCTCCATCCCCAGGCACCTGTTCGTGGAGCCGCCCCTCTGGCACAGGGCCTACGCCGACTGCTCGCTGCCCATTGGCCGGGGGCAGACCCTCAGCCAGCCGGCGACGGTTCTCGCCTGCCTCTCTTCGCTCGACCCCGGACCCTCGGATTCGATGCTCGAGATAGGCAGCGGAAGCGGATACCTGGCATGCCTGGCCGGCAGGCTGTGCGGCCGTGTCACCGCCATAGAGACGATGCTGGACCTGGTCCACAGGTCGAGGAAGGTGATCGAGGGACTCGGGCTGTCCAACGTACACGTGAACTACGGCGACGGGAGCGCGGGATGGCCCTCGGGCGCGCCGTACGATTGCATACTCCTCAGCGCCGCCTCGCGGTCGGTCCACCCCTCCCTCTTCGACCAGCTCTCCGAGGGAGGCAGGCTGGGAGCCCCGGTAAAGGCCGACGGGGGGCAGGTGCTCAGGTTCTTCAGGAAGACCGGCGGCATCGTGGCGGAGTACGGCGAGGCCGTGCCCTGCAGGTTCGTGCCGCTCACGGGGAGGTTCGGGTCGGATGGGTGAATGGATCCTCGCAAAACTGGCCTTCCTGCCCGACTGGGCCCAGATGCTGCTGCTCTCCGCGATCCCCCTCACGGAGCTCAGGGCGAGCATCCCGATAGCGTCCACCCTGATGAAGGACGCGTGGGGCTGGAGCTGGTGGCAGATCTACATCCTCGCGGTCGCGGGCAACATGCTCCCGGTGCCCTTCGTGCTCTGGCTGCTGGACCCCGTCAGCAGGTTCCTCTCGAGGTGGCGGATCTTCAGGAGGTTCTTCGAGGGGGTGTTCGAGCGGGCCAGGAAGAGGGCCGGGAGCAGCATAGAGAAGTACGAGGCGCTCGGTCTGGCAGTGTTCGTGGCCATACCCCTGCCTATGACCGGAGCCTGGTCGGGGTGCGTGGCCGCCATGCTCTTCGGCATCCCGTTCCGGCTGGCCCTTCCCTCGATCGCGCTCGGAGTGGCGGGGGCCGGGGCGATAGTGACCCTCGTGATGACCGGAGTGCTCGCCGGAGCGGGTTTCCTCATCGGGCGTTGACCCTCCGGAGAGTGCCAAGCTAGATTCGGTGACCGTCGGGGCGTAGCGCAGTCCGGCTAGCGCGCCTGGTTCGGGACCAGGAGGTCGGAGGTTCAAATCCTCTCGCCCCGACCACATTTCTCCGGGAGTCCGATGGCCGGACCTTTCAGCACGGTTTCTATCGCCGGTTCCGCTGATGCGCCCGAAGAGGATCTCGCATTCGCGAGGAGGCTGGGCTATCTTCTCGGCTCGTCCGGCTACACCGTTGTCTGCGGCGGAGGCCCGGGTGTGATGGAGGAGGCCTGCAGGGGCGCACGGGACGCCGGCGGGCTTACTGTCGGTATCCTGCCCGGCACGGATCCTTCCGAGGGGAATCCCTGTCTGGACATCGTCCTGCCCACCGGGCTCGGGCTCGGCCGGAACAGGGCCGTGGCCCTGGCCGGATCGTGCCTCGTGGCTGTCGGCGGCGCGAACGGCACCCTGTCAGAGATCGCATACGCACTCCAGGCCGGGAGGCCTGTGTGCTGCCACGGGACATGGTCAGTGATACCGGGCGTGGCCCAGGCCGCGACCCCGGAGGAGGCCTTCTCGTTCGTCGAGGAGTGCGGGAGGAGACGGTCATGAGGAACGCAGAGGATCTCGAGAGGCTGATCAGGAACGTCCCCGACTTCCCCAGGCCGCCCGTCGTCTTCAAGGACATCACGACGATCCTCACCGAACCCGGCGCGCTCGGGGACGCCGTCACGCTTCTCGAGCGCAGGACCTCGTCGATGCGCTACGATGCCGTGGCCGCGGTCGAATCCAGGGGTTTCGTGTTCGGGGCCGTCCTGGCCGAACGGAGGGGCCTGCCGCTGGTGCTCGTCAGGAAGCCCGGCAAGCTGCCCGCGGAGACGATAGGGGAGGACTACGACCTGGAATACGGCAGCGCCAGGATAGAGATGCACAAGGGCTCACTCCCGTCAGGCACCAGGGTGCTCGTGGTCGACGACCTCGTAGCCACCGGCGGGTCGGCGCTGGCCGCCTGCCGTCTCGTGGAGAGGGACGGCGGCATCGTCGCTGGAGCCGGCTTCATCGTGAACCTCGAGTTCCTCGGCGGGCGGGCCCGCCTCGAGGATGCAGGCTATCAGGTCGGGTTCGTCATAAGGGTCGACTCGGAACAGCCGGTTTGACCCGGCCGGGCGCCGGGTCTCATATTCCGATCCTGGTTCCGGGGGCATCCCGCCTCCGGGGCAGTCACGTCGAAAGGTGGTTTCCATGAGGTTCCTCCTCACGTTGTCCATGGCCGCGATGCTGGCTTTCCTGCCGGGATGCGGCGAGAAGCCCGCCGATGAGCAGGGTGCGGACTCCACGGCGGTTGCCGGCGATCAGGGCGTTCCCCGGATCGACCTCCAGACCCCCGAGCTGGCCGTCGGCCAGTGGATCTCCTACGGCGTCAACCAGGATTCGGCCGAGGTGAAGCTCTCCGTTGTCTCCACCCAGGACATGGCCGGCGTCGAGTGCTTCTGGGTCCAGGTCGAGGGCCAGGGCGAATCCGTCCAGATCCTGGTCGATCCCGCCCAGATCCGCGATGTGATGACCAGGACGTCCGAGACCGCCAACGAGTTCTATGCCGACCCCGCTGCCTACGTTGCGGCCAACGTGCCGTCCGACCCCCGTCAGATGCTCACCACCGAGGAGAACATCCAGAACTTCATGGCCCTCATCGGTGCCATCAAGATGGTCAAGGTCATGGACAACGGCACTCTGATGGCCTACGACCTCACCAACGTCCCCGCCACGATCGAGCCCGTCCTGTCCGACTCCGCATTCCTCGCGCAGCTCCAGGCCGGGATGCAGGTTGATGTCGGGGCCGAGGGCGCGACGGACAGCCTGATCGAGAAGATATCCCAGTACGAGTTCACCGCCGAGAACACCGACATGGACATCGCCGGCACCGGCATGGGCGGCTCGCTGTTCACGATGACCGGACCCGAGATGACGGCCGAGGTGTTCCTCTGCGCCGACCTCCCGATCATCCCGCTGGGATACGCGAAGGCCACCAGGGCCACGGACGGTGACGAGCAGGTCCTGAGCGTCCGCGGCTTCGGCATGGATGGCGCCGTGGACCTCATGCCCGGAGCCCCCGCCCAGACCGTGGACGTGGCTCCGATGGTCCAGATGCTCATAATGCAGATGCAGAGCCAGATGCAGCAGCCTCAGGGGGCGCAGGGCAACCGCTAGCCTCCCCGGCCAGCCCCATGCGGAGAGCCCGGGCGAAGGCCCGGGCTCTTCTCACAGATGCCCCATCCTTTGTAGGATAGCTGCGTGGGAAACGACGCAGTCCACCCAGCCAGGAGGCCGCCTCTCGCGGATTCCCTCAGGCCGTCCAGCCTCGAGGGCATGGTGGGGCAGGCCCATCTCCTGTCGCCCGGGGCGCCATTCATGCGTGCTCTCCGTTCCGACTCACTCGGTTCGTTCATCCTGTGGGGCCCCCCGGGGACGGGGAAGACCACGCTCGCCCTCCTGGTCGCCGGTGAGACGAGGGAGTTCTTCGTCAGGTTCAGCGCCGTCACGGGAGGGGTCCCCCTCGTCAGGAGGATCGTCGAGGAAGCCGCCGGGAGGCGGGCTGCAGGTGTCGCCACGCTCCTCTTCGTCGGGCGGGTGAACGAGCGCCACGTCGGGCGCCTCGCGATCGGCGACCCCGTCGCGGTGCGCGTGGCCGCCGCCGACGTCGACCAGACC
>JAKLEF010000067.1 GCA_022703195.1 Candidatus Fermentibacterota bacterium
CCGAACTGGCGCCGAAGGCAGCCCAGATCGATGTCCCGGATATCGATGCCGTCGAGGGCCACGCGGCCGCCGCAAACATCGTAGAAGCGCAGGATCAGGGAGAGGATGGTGGTCTTTCCGCAGCCCGTGGGCCCGGTGACCAGCACTATCCCGTACGGGCGCTTGATGGCGCGGCGCAGCTCCTTCAGGCTCTCGTCCTCCATGCCGAGCTTCTCGAGGTCGAGGATGACCTTGCTGCGGTCGAGCAGGCGGACCTCGACCTTCTCGCCGAAGAGGGTGGGCAGGGTGGCGAGACGCATGTCGACGAAGCGGTCGCCCACGCGGATCTTCTGGCGGCCGTCCTGCGGGAGGTGCCTCTCGGCGATGTTCATGCCGCCCAGGATCTTGAGCCTGCTGACAATGGCGGAGCGGTACTTGCGGCTGGGGCGCATCACCTCGTGGAGCACGCCGTCGATCCTGAACCTGATCCTGATGTACTTCTCGAAGGGCTCGAAGTGGATGTCGCTCGCGCCCCGCTTGACCGCGTCGGCGATGATGCTGTTGACTAGCTTGACCACGGGCGAATCGGCCACGAGGCTGGAGATGTCCTCCTCCTCGACCGTCGCCCCGTCGTCCTCGTCCATGACCATCGATTCGAAGACCTCGTCGCCGACGAGGATGTTCTCGGAAGCGATCGCGTCGCCGGGATCGTCCTTCTTCTCGACGATAGTCTTCTGATCGAGCGACACGAGGGCCTCGGTCTCGGGGTAGAAGCGCCTTATGGCCCTGATGATCATGCTGGATGCGCAGATATGGGGCTCTATCTCGAGCCCGATGGAGAACCTGAGGTCGTCTATGGCGAAGAGGTTGTCGGGATCGGTCATGGCGACGACGAGGACCTTGCCGTCCTTGCGGATGGGCACCACCTCGTACCGCCTCGCGACCTCCGGGGGGACGAGCTTGATGATGGCGTTGTCGACTTCGACTTCGTCGAGGTTGACGCTCTCGACCCTGTGCTGTTTCGCGAGGTTCTCGTTCAGGTCGCTCTCGGCGATGGCCTTTATCTTGACGAGGTTGAAGCCCAGGCGGCCGCCCTCGGCACGCTGCTGCTTGAGTGCCTGCTCGAGCTGATCGCGGGTGATCAGACCGGCTTCGAGAAGCATCTGGCCGAGTTTCAAGCTGGTCCAGCCCCTCTCTGTGAATGCTGCGGCGAGCGCATGACCGAAACGCGCGCGCCGCCGACGGGCTACCCCTGCACCGCCAGCAACTACTGTCTCGTTCCATGAATTTTCGCTGTCTGGAGGGGCTCTGTCAATGAACGGGAGGGCCCCGGCTAGAAGTTGATCGTCACCCAGACGTCCAGGCCGACATCCTTCTGGTCGTAGACCGAGTTGACCCTGTCCGTCTTCCAGCCGTAGATGGCGGTCATCCCCGCGGTCACGGTGCCGAAGTCGTAGTTCGCCGAGGGCTCGATCCTCCATTCCACCCTGTCGCTCTGCGTCTGGTCCTCGTAGCCGGGGATCTCGATCAGGGAGGACGTCCTCGACCTCGTGATCTTCAGGGCGGTCGTGAGATCGCTCTGGAAGCTGACCCTGAGCCGGTCGAGCAGCGGCAGCGGGATGGCGATGCCGCCGGGGGCGCTGAAGGCGTACTGCACGTTGAGCTGGAAGCTGTTGCTGTTGCTCCTGGTACGCGCGTTGGTGCCCGTGAAGTTGCGCGTCGAGGTGGTTGTGAGGTTGTTCGAGAACGTGACCTGGACCTCGTTCTTCAGCGTGCCCGTGACGCTGAACAGCGGCGCCCACCTGACCGACTCGGTCCTGCTCGTCGGTATGTACTCGTCCTCCTCGAAGCGCCCGCTCTCGCTGGTCTCGAACCTGTAGCCCGTGCTGAGGCTGCCCGAGCGCAGCAGGCCGGCCAGGGGCCGGAAGCGCTCGAGACCCGTCCACGAGAGGGATACGGATGGCCAGGTCTTCGATATCTGCCTGTTCCAGTAACCCGAGTAGTAGTGGCGGGTGTCCGTGCGCGAGTATTCCGACCGGAACGCCATCGTCGTGAAGAGGCGCACCCCGCTCGAGACCTGCAGGTTGTCGCTGGTCGTCCTGTCGTATGGATCGATCCCGTCGAGCAGGGGCTCGAGGCCGAACCTGTAGGAGTATCCCGGATAGTAGCCGAGCTCGTTGTACTCGGTCCCCACCGTTCTAGAGAACACGATCGTCGGGTCCGTCACGTTCCCCGCCCACCTGTCGAGCTTCGAGAGGATCCAGCGCGGGCTCCCGGGGGATGCCTGCTCGTCCAGGCGCTCGTCGCGCAGCCTGGCGATGGATCTCAGGGCCTGGACGAGGCCCAGGCGGAGGTTGAGCCGCCTCGTCGCGGAGACGGCGACGTCGGGGCTGCCCAGCGAGTCGTGCCCGGAGGCGGTATGGGGCGCGAGCCTGCTCGAGTTGTACACGGCGTCGTAGCTCAGCCTCGGCATGACGAGGCGGAAGAAGTCGAGATCCTGGGAGAGGCTCAGGCTCTGGTTGCGGTTCGTCTCCCTGCCCGTGTTCATCGAGAGGTCGCCCTCCCACGGATATAGGAGGTCCCTGCCGACGCCCAGGGCGAAGGAGGAGCTCTGCCCCTTCCAGAACCCGAACGATAGTGAGAAGCTCGTCCCGAGGGTCCTCGCCCTGGTGTTCCGGGTCTGGACAGTGTCCTCGTCGCCCAGCTCCCACCTCGTATCCCACGAGTTCTGTCTCGTCACGTCCCATGCGATCCTCGTGGGCCACGGGCTGAAGAACTCCGCCACCGGGAGGCTGAAGAGGCGCATCTGCGGAAGCGGCAGGTCGTACTGCACCTCGCCGCGGGCCGACTGGAGGGAATCCATGTAGGTCGGTGACCTGCCGTTCGAGATGCCGTAGGAATGGCTGAACTGCCAGGGGTCGAGGATGTACCGGGAGAGCCCCGTGGACCCCGACCTGTTGCGCCTCAGCGTCAGGCCCGTGTCCCACTCGTCGGTCTGGGTGCGGTTCTCCCAGACCTCTTCGCCCTCGAGCCTCCTGTCGGAGCTCGACTCGAACCGGGGTTCCGAGATCTGCCTGCTGATGGCGAAGGTCGCAGGCATGGAGAGGTACCAGGTTCTCGGGGTGAAC
Organism: Candidatus Fermentibacterota bacterium; assembly: GCA_022703195.1. GTDB lineage: Bacteria > Fermentibacterota > Fermentibacteria > Fermentibacterales > Fermentibacteraceae > Fermentibacter. Next base: position 3,108 of record JAKLEF010000067.1, read on the forward strand.
TTCTCGGTGTAGAGCGTGACATCGGAGGCATAGCGGGTCGTGGTGCTCCCCTGCCCGCTGGAGGCGCCCAGGCCGTGGAAGTCGGCTCCTATTCGCCTGTAGTCACCAGTGAGGCGCACCACATCGGCCATCTCGACGGTCGTGCTCAGCCTCCTGGCCAGATCGGGCTCGCTGTAGGGCCCGAGGAGGACGATGTCGTCCATCCAGGCCTCCGTGGAGAGTATGAGGCCGGTGTCGTTCCTGATGCCTGCGCTCAGGACCATCACGTCGGAGAGGCTGGGGTTGCCCCTCACCGCGAATTCGCCAAGCCTCAGGTAGGGGAGCCCCCGCTCCTGCTTCAGCTCCCTCACCGCGGTCAGGTCGTCCAGGTCGACCTGGACCTCCTGCCAGCCCGGCTGGAGCTGCGTGCTGATCTCGTAGTAGTTGAGGGTGTCCCTGCCCAGCCTGAAGAAGAACTCGCCGGCGGCCGCGAGGTCGCCGTGTACCGGGTACCTCACCGTCCGGTAGGATGTGTAGTCCTCGGAAGAGTAGTAGTACTGGGTCGCCATGGCCTCGTGCCCCGGCAGGATGCCGGCCACCTCGATCGCTATCGACCGCTCGAGCTTGATGTCGCCGTTGTCGTCGCGCCCGGGGCTGACTCCGGGGGGCGGGTCGTCGTGGTACTCCTGGTTGTCCTGGTTGTTGACGGTGGAGACCGTCAGTTCCTCGCCGGGCATCGCGGGGACTCCGATGCTGTCGAACGGGACCACGGTGCCGGGCTCCCAGCGGTTCCCGACTATCGAGAACTCGTATACGTCGATCGTGTCCTGCTGTGTGAAGCCGTCCATCCAGAGCCGCGCATAGCAGATCTTCTCCCAGGTGGGTTCCGACCCGGAGGCCTGAGGTACCGTGACCAGGGAGGAATCCGAGAGCGGCACCTCGATGAGGACCCATCCGTTCTCGTTCGGCCCCGAGATGAAGTAGTCGGGATCGTCGAGCGGGATGCTGATCCTGAAGAACGAGCTGGTCCTGTCCAGCATGCCGTTCCTGTTCAGGTCCTCGGTGTCGAGCCTCGTGTTTCCCTGCGTGCCGTTGTACCCCGCGTATCCGTCATTGGAGTTGTAGTTGTCACGGTTCGGGTCTTCAGTTTCCGGCGGGTACTCCTCGTCGTCCATCAGCCCGTCTAGACCCGTGTCTTCGCTCGCACCACCCGTCGTGATGTTCAGGATCCCGTCGCCGTTCGCGTCCTCGGTGTCCAGCTCTCCGTTGGAGCGGAGCTCGAGGACGTCCCCGCTCCTCTCGAGCCAGTACGAGTCCTCGTCGATCCGCTCGCCCAGGTCGAGGTAGATGTTCGCGTTCTGCGCCGATCCCGTCGCCCTTACGTACAGCCTCAGGTGAGTCTTCGAGGAGAAGTCGAGCCCGTAGGGATCGAGGCACCTCAGTATGCCCCCCCACGAAGCGGGGTTGTCCGTCGCGGGCGTGAAGGTCATCTCCATCACCGTCCCCACATACTCGTTCTCCTGGGCCTCCGGGGGGTTCTCGAGGATGTCGCCGAGGCGTGGCCTGTCATCATCCTCCAGGTTGTACCATGAGAGCCCGCCAGGCGGTTTGATCAGCGGGGAGAAGTCGCCCGGGGCGCTGGAGGGGTGCCAGTCGTATCTGGTGGTGCTGAGGGGGAGTGACGACTCGGTGCCCTCCATGTCGTCGATGTATGCCTTGTTCCTGGTGTTGGCGTCGGGGAAGCTGGCGGCCACCTCGCCCGAGATGACGAACCTGCTCTCGGCGTCGGTGCTGATGCCCGGCAGCAGGTTGACCGCGTCGGTCAGGAAGACCGGCCGGGCCTCGAACCTGGCATCCAGGTCGGTGACGAGGGTGCGCGTCGGCTCCTCGCCCACCCTGGGCCGGTCATCGGGCGTCGAGGAGTTCTCGAACATCGCCGTGGCGCCGATCCATGTGCCGTCGTCTATCCCGTAGACGGCCCTGGTGCCGAAGAGCGTCTTCTGCTGGACGGCCATGAAGGGGAGGTACTCGAACCTCACGGTGAGCACGTTGTCGGGGTTCTGCGCGAGTTCGGCGTACTCGCCCATGAGCGTGAGGATGCCCACCTCGTAGACGATCGTGTAGTCGACGTCGCGGGTGAGCGTCTGGGCTATGCCGTCGACGGTGAGGGTCACGACCTCGCTGCCCGAGACGATGCCCATCCTGCCGAGCGAGAACGTCGTGGAGGCCGCCCTGTACTCGACCGCGATGAAGTACCTGCTGTCGGCCGGTTCGGGGTTCCTCTCGGAATAGACGAGGGGGTTCTCCACTTCCAGCGAATCGCTCTCGAACGGCCTGTATACCGGGAACACGAGGTATCCGTTGTCCCAGTCCACGGCGCTGTCCTCGTCGATCAGGCTACCGTCGCCGTTGGTGTCGAGGCCCAGCAGCTCGATGAAGGGCACGCCGTTCTGGGAGGAGACGGGGTCCTGGCCCGGCTCGGTCAGGCAGATGGAACAGCCGAAGCTCTCTGGCACTATGTTGTTGGAGCCCAGGAAGTACCTGTTCCTGAGCTCGTAATGCCATGTTGCATAACTGGGCAGCGGGTTGCTCTCCTTGATGAGCTTCAGATCGAGCTCCCCAGGCGCCATGCTGCCGTACGTCACTCCGTCGGCTACCATGCAGACCGCGAGCATGTGGTTCTCGTTCACGGGCGAGTTGAACATCAGCGCGGTGCCGCCGTCCACAAGGACGTAGTCCTCGTCGGGCCCGGGGTTGAGCTGGTCCCACCAGCCCGATCCGGAGGAGTCGGGAAGGAACCAGGTGCCCTCCAGGGCGCCGGTCTCGTCGTTGTTGGTGCCGTCGAGGTCGTCCCTGAAGACGGTGATGCTCGTGATGACGGGCTGGTTGGCCGAGTCGGGGAAGGTCAGATAGAACACGTTCTCGGCGGGATGGATGTCGAGGATCGAGTCGGTGACCATCTGGGCCTGGCCCACGAACTCGGCGGACTCCGTGGAGCTCGCCTCCTTGCTGGCGATGGTGGTGATGTCCACGGGGCCGATCTGCGAGACGACCTTCGCTCCGAACAGGCCCTCGTGCGGGATGCTGTAGGATACGAACTCCGGTCCGGTGATCGAGAGGCTGACGTCGCCCATCTCGATCGACTGGACTATCTCGTCCTCCCAGCCCTCGTAGGCCAGGCGGATCCTGTTCTCGGGCTCGTAGTCGCGCTCGGAGTTGTGGTCGACGTCGACATGGATCTTCTCGCCGATGGTGCCGTTGAGCTGGACGGCCAGCTCCTGCTCCATCCTCAGGTCGGGGAAGAGCGATCGGCTCTCCCCCTCGACCTCGACGGCATTGGGCCTGTAGTGGGTGATCCCCGACAGGGTGATCTTCTGATGGCCCGAGATGTCGAGCTGGCCGCCCTCTCCGATGGTGCGGGCGAGTATGGGCGGCATGTCTATGGGCAGATAGATGGTCGGCAGCAGGGAGCCCTCCTCCCGCGAGCCGAGTACGCTGGATTCGCGGAAGGAGTCGCGCAGGGTGAGCCTGGTCGACCCGAGCACCGACCTGTCGAGGACGGACGTGATCCGGCCGGACGACATCCTGGTGCAGGGAGTCGAACCTATGTAGGCGCGCCAGGACATGAGCCCGTTCGAGACCGAGGGGTAGAACCTGATCGAGACACCCTGGATGGTGTAGAGCCTGGGCAGGGTGTCGGCGTAGACCGAGTACGGATCGACCGGGAAGAGGGACGGTGCGGAGATGGAGGCCCCGGCCGCCTCGCGGGGGAGCGCGAGCAGGGCGATGCTGCACACGAGAATCCGGCCGATGCGTTCCACAAGCACAGATACTCCCACGCCGGCAGCCTGTTCCACGAATGCCGCCGGGATTGAGGAGGACGTTGTCCACGGGGTTTCGAGAGCGTATCATGGAGGCACCATGAAGAAGCTGCAAGCTTACGCCGTCGCGGAGTTCACGCCGCCGTTCATCCTGTCGGTGGCCGTGTTCACCTTCGTGATGCTCCTCGACAAGCTGCTCGACCTGCTGGACATGATCGTCACCAAGGGCGTGCCCATGCGGACGGTGCTGGAGGTCTTCGTACTCCTGCTGCCCTCGATGATCGCCGTGGTGGTGCCCATGGCCGTGCTCGCCGCGGTGCTCATGGCCTTCGGCAGGATGGCCGGCGACCTCGAGATCACTGCGATGAAGGCGTCGGGAGTTGGCATCATGACTACGATGTGGCCCGTGCTCGTCGTGGCGGCCCTGATGGCCGGCGCCCTGGTGTACTTCGGGAACAGCGTGCTGCCGGACGCGAACCATCTGGCGCGCAACCTGCTGCTCGACATCGGCACACTGAAGCCGTCGGCCCGGATCCTGCCCGGGATGTACGTCGACGACATCGAGGGCTTCACGATCTTCGTCGACTCGAAGGACGACCTGACCGGCGAACTCGGGGGCATATACATCGAGCAGGTCCCGTCGGACGCGCCCTCCCGGATCATCACGGCCATGCACGGCCGCATGGAGCCAATGTCCGCCAACCGCATGCGGATAGTGCTGTGGGACGGCCAGATGCACGAGCTCGACGAAGGCGACTACCGCATTCTCGACTTCGAGAACTACACCATCGAGCTCGACCGCTCGGAGGAACTCGTGCGGAGGGAGCGGGAGAACCGCGGCGACAGGGAGATGTCGGCGCCGATGATGCGCTACACTATCGATTCGCTGTCGACCGAGAGCGCCATGCTGAGGGACTCCATGAGGATCCTGGGCAGGGCTCCGCTCCTCGCGCTGGCTTCGGGCGAACCGCCTTTTGCCGACCTGGCGGGGGACTCCACTGAAGAGGGCGGGGGCGCGCTCGAGCCGCGAGCATGGTACAACGTGTCCCGCAACAATATCATGATGCGGGCATCCCAGCTCAGGATACTCGACGACAGATCGGCCTCGGCCGTACGCACCATGAACAAGCTGGGGGTCGAGATCCACAAGAAGTACTCCATTCCTGTGGCCTGCATCATCTTCGTCCTGCTCGGCGTACCGCTGGGGTTGTCCACCCGGCAGGGCAACGCCGGCATCGCTCTGGGAGTGAGCCTCCTGTTCATACTCGTCTACTATCTCTTCCTGCTCGGAGGCGAACAGCTCGCCGACAGGGGCTTTCTGCCGGCATGGCTCGCCATGTGGTCGGCCGACATCCTCATGGGTGCGCTCGGTGTCTATCTGACGATCCGGAGCATCAACGAGGGCAACCCGGTGCCCATCCCCGACCTGAAGCCCCTCGCCCGCAGGCTCGGCCTGATGCGGGAGGAGTGATGCTGGTAAGAAAGCTCGACATGTACGTCGGATCGAGGTTCGCGGGGATGATAGCGTCCACCGTGGGCGCCTTCGTCGTGATCTTCGTATGCGTCGACGCATTCGAGCACTTCAGCAGGTGGGTGGACAAGGACGTGGGCCTGCCCACCTTCGCGAGGTACTACTTCTACGGCCTCCCCTACATCGTCACGCTGGTTATGCCGGTGGCGATACTCCTTTCGTCGCTGTTCCTAGTGCATTCGCTGGCCAGGAGGAGCGAGCTGACGGCCATGACCTGCGCCGGAATAAGCGTGCCGCGCACCTTCCTGCCCATGATCGTCACGGGTTTCGCGGCTTCGCTGCTGGTGATGTTCCTGGGCGACTCGATCGTCTCCGAGGGGCAGTACAGGCAGTCGGTCGTGAAGAGGGTGGAGATCGACAGGAGGGATCCCGTGGACTTCACCCGCAGGAGCATGTTCTCCTACCACACGCTCGGCGGGCTGTTCATGGAGATCGGCTACTTCGACGGCAGCACGGCCACCATGACCGACGTGACGATCCTCGATCTCGACGACAGTTCCAGGGTCGTCTCCAGGCTGGATGCCGGGCGGATGTGGTACGATGGCGGGGTCTGGCGGGCATCCGACGCTACGCGGAGGGACTT
>JAKLEF010000068.1 GCA_022703195.1 Candidatus Fermentibacterota bacterium
CAACGCATCCACCGCCAGGCCAGTGTCGTCTCGCCGTACCGCCTGCGTTCCCAGGAGCCGTCGGTTTCCAGGCCCGACGGGACCTCCACCATGACTATCCCACCTGGAGAAGCGATGGAGCCCCAGTCCAGGCCGAAGGCCCACGAGTAGACCCCGGTCGACGTGTAGGGCGGGTCGATGAAGACCAGGGAAGGCCTCGCCAGCCCGGACAGGTCGGTGGAGGTGACGTCGCCGCAGACCAGGAGGGCCCTGCCGAGCGCACCCAGGGACGAGAGCGTCTCCCTCACGAAGCGCACCGCCCCCCGGTCGCTGTCCACGAAGGAGCAGCCGGCCGCCCCGGCGCTGAGGCATTCGATGCCGAAGGCCCCGCTTCCGCAGCAGAGGTCCCAGACGTGATTCCCCTCGAAGTTGCCAGCTATGTCCATGGCAGCCGATCTTGTGCGTCCCGAGGACGGCCTCATGGTGTCAGGAGGGCGGAGAACACGGCCTTTCCATGTCCCCCGCCCTATCCTGAGCACGTCTGTCCGCTAGTAGGGCCTGATGATGTGCGGCGTCACGAATATCACGAGCTCGGTGCTGTCCGTGGTGTTCGACGTGTACGTGAACAGCAGGCGGCCGAGCAGAGGGATGTACCCGAGCACGGGGACCCTCCGCTCCACCTCGGACTGCTTGCTGCGCATGATGCCGCCGATCACCGCCGTGGCGCCGTCCTCGATCATCAGGGTGGTGTTGGCCTCCTGGGTGAGGATGATCGGCTGCTCGGCCGTCCCCTCGCCGGAGAGCTCGCTCACCACCGGGTTCAGCTCGAGCGTCACGTTGTTGTCGGCGTTGATGTGCGGAGTGACCTCGAGGCTGACTCCGATGTCGTATAGCTGGATGTAGGTGTTGCCGTCGGCATCCTTCAGGGTGAGGGGCACCTGCTTGCCCGAGAGAACCGACCCGGTCATGTTGTCGATGATCGCTATGCGGGGCTCGGAGAGGATGTGCGCCCTGTTGTCCTGTTCGAGGAAGCTCAGGGTGGCCTCGATGTCGAGCAGGTTCAGGGACGTCCCGAACGTGATCGACCCCGTGGGGTCTCCCACGCCGAGGTCGCCGGTGCCGCCGATGTGCGTCAGGGCGTCGCCCCTGCCGAGGTTGCCGGCGGCCCAGTCGATGCCCAGCTCGCTGCTCGCTGATGCATCGATCTCGACCAGCTTGGCCTCTATCATCACCTGTGCCGTCGGGCTGTCGAGGATCGGCAGGAGCCTGCCTATCTCGTCGAGCCTGGCGGGGATGTCGGTCACGACGAGCGAGTTCGTGCGGGTGTCGACCGACACCTCGCCGCGCTCGGACAGGACTGTCGAGGTCGCCTCCATGATGTCGTCAGCCGTGGCGTAGCGTATCACGAAGACCTCGGTCTGGAGGTCCTGGAGGTTCTGCCTGTCCCTCCTGTTTGTGGCCATCGTGTTGATCTCGGTGTAGAAGTCCGCGCGGTTGGCCAGCCTGAGGACGTTGCTGCCCTCGAGGGTCGCCACGAGGTTCTGCGTGTTCAGGATGGCCATGAGGGCGTCGCGCCAGCCCACGTTGCGCAGGCGCGCCGTGATGGTGGCCTCGTACCCCTCGGGGAGGACGATGTTGTAGCCGCTGACGTCGGAGATCGACCTCATGACGGTCCTGATGTCGGCCTCCACCACGTCGATCGTCACCCTGCGGCCGCCGGTGCCCGTCCACTCGACGGGGAACCCGTCGGCTGTAGGAGCCCAGGGCTCGCTCACGGTGATGCCCTGCGTCTCGCTGACGTAGGTGCTCTGCATCACCGTCTCGCCGGGTGCGGACAGCGCCGCCACCTCGCCGCCCGCGAAGCTGCGGCTGACGCCCGAGCTGGACGCGGCCCAGGCCGTGAATGGCGTCCCGGACGGGTTGGTCTGGAGCGTGAGGACCAGGTCGTTCCCCTCGGTGTCCGTGCTGTAGTTGAGGAGTTCGCCCGAGACGTCGACGATGATCCTGACCACGCCGTCCGGCGGGGCGACGTACTGGCTGGTGCGCACCGCGGCCACGCCGCCCCTGCCGACAGTGAAGTCGGCGGCGGGCAGCGCGTGGACGGAGCCGCTCAGGTCGAGGACGACCCTCATGGGATCCGTCAGGAGGAACTTCTCGTACGAGATCGGTCCGTCGGCGGTGATCGTGACCTGGGTCCTGTCACCGCTGGGTTCGACGGCTATGTCTGTGACCCGGTAGGCCGACGCGGGCAGGGCCAGCGCCAGCAGGGCAACGAAAACGATTCGCCTCATTACAGACCACCCTCTTCGTGAAGCCGCATCGTGTAGATGGTGGGGATTGAAGCGGTTCCTCCTTGCTCCGGCCCGTAGTCGACCGTTACCTCCTGCACCACTATCACTTCGTTGGACGTTATCTCGGCAATCCTTGTGTTGTTGGCGAGTTCCGTGTCGACGTAGAGGATGTAGGGGACGCCGTTCACGTCCTCGACCATGGCCTGGTCGCCGCCCGTCGGATCGAGCGTGATCCCGACCAGCCTGAGCTCCTCGATGGCGATCTCGCTCAGGGGCCTCCTGAGGTCCCTGCGCCTGGCGGGGAACTCGGTGAAGGGATCGGGCCTGCTGGATACCGATTCATAGATCCTGAATGCGCCGCTCGCCGCCGAGAGGACGGGGGTCACCCCGGCCGAGCCGCCCGGCGTCGAACCCGTCTGGCCAGCGAGCGCGCATTCGATGCGCTGCATGTCGAAGCCCGGGATCCTCGTCTCGATCGCCCCGAGCTCGGCGCAGACCAGCATCCCGGCATCATCGACCGCCCATACCGGGGCGCCCTCGGATGCCCTGAGCACGGTTCCCGGTTCGACGGGCAGGGCTTCGGCAACGGCAACCGACGGTCTGGCCGGATCGAGCACCCTCTGGCCCGAAACCGCCAGGTCGCCGCAGAGCCTGCCCCTGAAGACCGTGGACCACGATCCGTCAGCGGCCCTCTCGAGCACCTCGCCGCCCGACGATGAGAAGAGCCTCCCGCCGGCCACCAGCACGGGTCCCGCCCCTGGCAGGGTCTCGTACTGCCACAGGTCGGCGGCCGGATCGTACCTGACCAGCGTGCCCCCGGACGTGAAGATCCAGTCCGGCCCCAACAGGGCGAGCCCGGACGATCCCGGTGCGGGGGCCCCGGGAGAGCGGACGTCCCAGACGCCTTCGGACAGCATCGCGATCGATCCGCCTTCGGAGAGTATCACCGGTGACGATGCCGCATCCAGGGCCAGGCCCGCGGGCTCGAAGCCTTCGGGCAGCGGTGTGATCTCCGCCTCCGCCCCGTCGAAGCTCACCAGCGCCGAATCGCTCAGCAGCAGGAGGCCTGAGGGCATCGACACGGCACACACCGGCGAGGCCGCCGCGGGGCCGAGATCGTAGCTGCTCCACCTGCCGTCGCTCATCGAGCAGTAGAGCACGCCCCCGCCCTCGAAGGCCGCCCAGGCGCCGCCGTCATCCACGGCTGCCGCCTCGGGCGGGCCGGCCGGGAGGACTATCTCCTGCCAGCCCACGGGAGAGGGTCTCCCGGCGATCGCCACCTGACCGTCGCTGGCGTCGGCCGCGCCGGTCCTGTCCGGACCCGACCCGCAGCCCGTGGAGAGGCCGGCCAGGAGGATTGTCAGGACGATTCTCGCGTCGCGTAATTCCACGTCCTTCACCCCCTACGGCTGAGTGTAGGCGGAGAACACGAAGGAAGCCTCGATGTTGTCGAACTTCCCCTCCGCCGCCTTCAGCTGCTGGATGTTCAGGTCGGTGATGGCCGTCATCATCGTCTCCTGAGTGAGCTGGTCGAAGAACACACCCAGCCTGTGATACCTGCCCGTCAGCCTTATCTGCCAGCTGTAGACGGCATACTGGCCTTCGAGCGCCGGCGGCAGGGGGTTCATGTTGACGATCTGGATGCCGCTGCTCGCGGCCTTTGTGGTGAGGAGCTCGAGCACCTCGTCCTGGCTGTACTGCCTGGGCAGGAACCTGTCCAGGTTCTCCAGCTCCTGCTGGTACATCTCGATCTGCTGGGCCATGACCGCCATGTCCTCGGAGGTCTGCGCCCGGAGCTGGTTGAGCTCCATCTGCTTCATCTGGAGCTGATCCTCCTGCGAGGTGATCGACTCCCTGGTGTCCTTCGCCACGAAGTTGAAGTAGACGTAAACGAGCGCGGCGAGCAGCAGGAGCCCCAGGAAGAACCGCAGGAGTTTGGGATCGCGAAGGTCTAGTGCCACTTCGTACCTCCTCCCGGCCGGTCCGGGGCCTTCACTCTCCGCCGCCCAATCCCATGGACTCGAGATCGATGTCCCAGACCTCGAGGGTGTCGCCGAGCTCGATGAAGAAGGGTGACTGGTCGAGGTCGGCATAGACGTATGTCACGATCCCGAAGTGGGCGGTGAAACCGAGTGCGGCGAACTCGGGCATGGTGTAGCCGGTGCCCTCCTCGCCCGGGGTGGGATAGAGAGGGACCTCGACCCAGAAGACTCCGGATTCTCCGGTCTCCGAGCTGCGGTCGAAGGTGTTGATCGAGTCTCCGTGCGCCACGACGGTGATCCCCTCGGCGGGGATCGTGTGCGCCGAATCCTCCCATATCATGCCGGTGACGTAGACGCTGGTCTCGTCTGTCCCGAAGGGATCGCAACCCGACAGGACGGCGAGCGCTGCAATCATCGATAGTACCACGATCCTGTTCATGATCCCCCCATCAGATCCCGGAGTAGTTGCCGACGAGGGGCAGCAGGGAGCCCCTGTTGACACTTACTTCCAGATCGAACTGGTATCTCATCTCCCCGCCGGTGGCGCCGGTGGGATCGGTAGCTGGCGTGAGCGTGTACGTCTGGCCGTATTCGGCGAGCTGGAAGAGGGCTGTCTGCCCGTCGGGCATCTGCTCGACCAGCCTGCGCTGGAAGGCGACCACGTCGCCCCATGTCCTGGCGATGCCGGTCAGGTGGAGGCTCTCGCCGGAGACCACCATCGCGGTCAGGTAGATCCCCTTGTCGGCCTCCTCGGCGAGGGTGGTCTGCTGGGGATACAGCGCCCTGCAGAGGTATTCCATCACGTATACGGCGTATCTCTGGTCGAGCGCCAGGCTCTGGATCGCCGCGCGCCTGGCCTCCAGGTCCGCCAGCAGGGCGTTGGCCTCGGCTTGCTGGCTCACCTGCGTCTCCATCTGGGCAATCTCGCTGTCGATGGCGGTTATCTGGCCCTGGAGCTCCGACTGGCGCTTCTTGAGTCCGGCGTAGTGGATCCCCATCGCGACAATCCCGCCGACGATCAGGAGTATCGGCAGGTAGGATAGGATCGCGGCGGCGGGCGAGGCGGATGCCGCCGCCGGAGTGCCGGCCGCACCGGCCTTCTTGCGCCTGGTCTCGGCCTCCTCCATCACGTTCACGTCTACCCGGCCGGGTTCGAAGGCGCGGAGGGCAAGCCCGATGCTGACGGCTAGGAGGGCACTCATCACGGGCTTGTCGGAATCGGGGATCACCGACGAGTCGGCCGAGACGCTCCTGAAGGTCTCGAGCTGCTCGACGGGGAGGCCGTGCTGTTCGCTGAGGGTCGCCGCGAGGCCCGGCACCTGCGAGCAGCCGCCGCTGATGTACATCCTGTCTATCCTGGTGCTCTCCCCCGAGGCCTGGAAGGAGATGAACGAGCGCCTGACGCTCGTGGAGAGCTCTTCGATGACATAGCCGATGGCCGACTTGACCTCGTCCTGGGAGGCCCCCTCGGGCAGGTCGCCCTTCAGCACCGCCTCGGCCGTCTCGTAGTCGAGGCCCATCGACCTCTGGAGAGCCTCTATGAACCTGTTGCCGCCGATCGAGAGGTCCCTGTTGAAGCTGGGGAGCCCTCCCTTCACGACTACCATGTTCGTGACCTCGGCGCCGATGTTGAGGATGGTCACGCACTCGTCGGCACCAGGCCTGTAGTTGTACTCGTATGCCCTCTGGAGGGCGAACTGCTCGAGCTCGATGGCCGTGGGCTTCACGCCCGAGGCCTGCAGGAGGCTGCGGTGGAGGTCGACCGCCTCCTTCTTCGCGGCTACCAGCAGGACCTCCATCTGCCCCGGAGCCATCTCGGGGTTGATGATCTTGAAGTCGATGCTGACCTCGTCGATCCTGAACGGTATGTGCTGCTCCGCCTCCCAGCGGATGGCCTGGCGGGCGTTCTCCTCCGACATCTTCTCCATCGGGATGCGCCTGACGATGACGCTCCTGCCGGAGACCGCGGAAAAGACCAGACGGGACTTGATGCCGGCATTCTTGAGGGCATCCCTTATCCCGGCGTTTACCAGCTCCCTGTTGACTATCTCACCGTCGGCCACTGTACCGGGAGCCAGTTCCTGTATGGCGAACCTGGCGAGCTTGTAGGTCTTCCCGGACCTGATCAGCTCTACCACCTTCACCGAATGGCTGCCGATATCCAGGCCTACGGCCGACTTGACAGAACCGCCGAAGCCCATCTGTGCCTCCAACCGTTCAGCTAGACCCCGCACCCGTGCATCGTGCCCGGGGAGGGATCACAGTGCCCTCCTGCACCGATCGAAGTTTAACGAGTGTGTCCAATGTCGTCAATACCCAAATTCATAACTCCGAAACTTCATATATCCCTTGACGCCCATGGAGCGCCCGGTATGTTTGCCCCGGAGGTCGAGATGACTGCGAGAACGAAACCCGGGATAGTCTCCAGCATAATGGACTTCGAGGAGGGTGACTCCGCCAGTGTCAGGCTCACCGTACCGGTGCGGCAGGACCAGGAGGAGGTACTCACCCGGATCGTGCGTGCGATCTCCCAGAACAGGGACAGGCACCACAGGCGGCAGCGCATCACGAAGGCCGCCGTCATAAGGGCCTACATCGACGCCCTGAGCTCCATCCCCGTGGATCTGCGCAACATCTCCGACGAGAACGAACTCCTCCGCAGGGTCATGGAGTCGTTCAGGAATCACCCGGGGAGCCTGAAGAGCACGTAGGGGCCCTTCGAGACCACCGGTTCCAGCCGTGTCGCGACGAATTCCCGCCATCGCTCGAACTCTCCGTCGTCCAGTTCACCGGTGATGTTGATATCGGCAATATCCATGTCCATAGCAACATATGATATGCCGCGCGCCCTGAGGCTCGAGGCGAGGTCGTCCGCGCCCGCGCCCCCCCAGACCGGCTCCAGCACGTCGAGCGGGAACCTGTGGCTGTTGAAGATCGCGAAGGAGGGCCAGTAGAAGGCCCTGTTGCCCATGTTCACGAAGAGGGTGGTGTCGGCTTCCTCAAGTACCCTGTCAGCCTCCATGTAGAACGGCATGTACGGCAATCTGTTCTCGAGGAACGAAGGGTCCAGGGCCTCGAGCGGCCTCTCGGACGAGTAGAGCCTGACTAGCCAGGAGCCGCTCCAGACGAGGCAGAATACCATCGCGAGACCCGCTGCCGTCCTGCCCAGCCGGCCCGTGCCGAGAGCCCTGGAAAGCCCTGCGGCCGCGAACGGCACCAGCATCCCGACGGGGCCGAAGAGATACCTCACCCTGGCGGACGGGATGCTCAGGAGCACCGTCAGGACGAGCGCGGCCATCGCCGGCAGGACCCGCGCCCTGTTCCTGCAGAGCAGCAGGAAGAGCAGCACACCGAGAAGAAGGAGCGGGCCGGAGGCCCCGTCGTACAGCCTCGGGTCGTCCCATCTGCCGCTGACGGACATCCTCACCGGCAGGGCAATCAGTTCCGAGGGAGTCGATACAGATGCGGCGTATTCGGAGAACGCCCCGAGCAGCTCCTGCGTCCTTGCCGGGACTTCCTCCTCGACTCCGAACAGCCCGCCAAGCATCGGATGGAACGGGTTCCCGTGCTCGACAGCGTTGGGCAGGGCCCAGGTGGCCGACAGTGCGAGAGCCAGGCCGAAAGGGGCCGCCAGCGCCGCGGGGCGCTTCCGGTGCCTGAAGGCCAGCACGAGTAGCGTGACCACGGTCACCGGGAAGCCGTTGTACTTGCACGCCCCGGCCGCGGCTCCCCACAGGGCCGCGAGCGTCGAGTCGCCGTCGTCCCTGGCGAGCTCGCCGGCAGCCAGGATCGAGAACAGGAGGAGGAAGGAGTCCGAGTATGCCCAGGTCGCGTTCCGCAGCGCCTCGGGGACGCTGAGCACTACCAGCGGCGCCAGCAGGGCGGCCCGCCTCCCGAAGGGCGCGGCGGCATGCCTCGCCGCCGCAACGGCCCCTGCGAAGCCGGCCAGGCTGACCATGCCGGAAACCCTGAAGCCGAAGGTCCCTCCGACGAGCGCATAGAGAGACTCGACCAGGTACGGATAGCTGAAGAACGGGCACCAGGCGGGCCTGTGGATGGAGCCTTCCGAGAGCCACAGCCTCGGGAGGTACATGTGGTGGTTCATCGCGTCCCTCGCGGTCTGCGGCATGGCGGCCAAAGGCAGGAGAAGGGCGACGGCCGCCAGGGGGGCGATCGCCTCCCTCCCGGGCTTCATCCCGGATCCGAAGAGGAAAGCCGCGGACGAGACACCGAGGATCGCCCACAGGACGGCGGGAGTCAGCAGCGATAGCCACCCTGCCAGGGACACGGCCAGGGAGACCAGGACCGCGCCTAGAGCCATGCGGATCACCCGCGGCCTCCCGCCGGCCAGGAGACCCCCGGCCCCCGTGAAGGCACCGGTCAGTGCGGCGAGGGCCGTGATGCAGAGGAGGAATCCACCCATGCGGATAACAGAACACCTGCGGAGCCCGGCAGCAAGAATCGGGCTTGCCGGTGCGGCCCGCCCGGACGATCTTCCCGGAGGCCGGAGCCTGGCCTGCACTCGACTAGGGGGGCCTGATGCGCGTTCTGGTGGCGATCGCGCCGGCCGACTTCCGCCGCGGCATCGACGGTCTGGCGCAGATCTGCCGCGCGGTGCTGGGGGCCGATCCGTTCACCGGGACGGTGTTCGCCTTCCGCAACCGGCGGGCCACG